>CAXBIR010000133.1:0-1661 GCA_963975825.1 uncultured Polaribacter sp. | reverse complement strand
ATAAAAAGAATCATAAATAAGATAACAACTGCTAAAATAGAAATAGGTAATTTTTTATTCATTTTTTTATATTTTCTTTAAAAAAGCAGTTAAATTTAAGGAAAATTAACAATTTTATACGATATTTCCTGTTAATTTTTTATGCATTCTTATCGCATAACCATCAGAAATTCTAGAAACATAACTACAAACTTGCATTATTCTATCGTATAAATTGGTTGCTTCTGTTTTATATTCTTCTGGTAATAAATTTAAAACTAGGTTATCAAAATTTGATGCATTTCCATCAAATTTATTATTAAGTGCAGTAACAAATACGTCTAACAGGTCTGCTATAATTCTATAACCAGCAACCTCTTTTTCTACAACTTCTGTGCTTTTATAGATTTTATCTACACTTATTTTTATTATGTCGTTAATTTGTGCTTCATACTTACATTTATCTAATAAAGATTTCTCGAAAGTTCCGTTTAAGATAGCATTTTCATTAGCTAAAAAGATATCTACAGCTTCATTTATTAAAACACCAATTGCCAAAGCACGTAAGTAACTTATTCTATCTGTTTTATGTTGAAGAGAGTGGTATTTTTTAATATCTATAGTATCCTTTACTAATTTAATCATGTATTCTAAAGCAAATTCTTCATCTATTAAACCTAGATTAATACCGTCTTCAAAATCTATAATTGTATAGCAAATATCATCTGCAGCTTCTACCAAATAAGCTAAAGGATGCCTAAAGTAAGAAATAGCTTCTGTAGATTTTTGCAACATTCCTAAATCTTGTACAACATCTAAAAACTCTTCTTTTTCAGATTGAAAAAAGCCATATTTTTTATCTACAATATGATTGGTTGGTTTCTTTGGCAAACTTTCTTTTGGATATTTTAAAAATGCTCCTAAAGTTGCATAAGACAATCTTAAACCACCAGAAATACCTTTTCTAGATTCTGTTAAAATTTTAAATCCGTTTGCGTTTCCTTCAAAATCTATTAAATCTTGATATTCTTTATCTGTTAATGCTGTTTTATATTTTGAACCATTTCCTGTTTTAAAATACTCGCCAATAGCTTTTTCTCCAGAATGTCCAAAAGGCGGATTCCCAATATCGTGCATTACAGAAGCTGCTGCAGTTATTGCTCCAAAATCATTAAAAGTATAACCTAGTTCTACTAAGTTTTTATGACGTTCTAACAACACTTTACCAACTCTTCTACCCAAAGTTCTACCAACTACAGAAACCTCTAAACTGTGCGTTAAGCGCGTGTGTACAAAGTCTGTTTCAGATAACGGAATTACTTGTGTTTTGTCTTGTAGGCTTCTAAATGCTGATGAAAATATAATTCTATCGAAATCTACATCGAAACCCAAACGAGTTTCATCTTGTGCTATTCTTTCGCGTTTTTGTGTATCGCCAAAGCGTTTTAAAGAAAGGAGTTGTTCCCAATTCATCATAATTATAAAATATTGTCGAAAATACGAAAAAGATACTTAATTAAATTTCTAAAAGCTTCAGGGTAAACAAAAGTAACCAAATAAATTTAGCCCAGATTGAACGGTCTGTTTGAGCTCTTTTTTATTCTTTTTCTGAATAAAAAAAGCGAGTAGTGAAAGCTGGAAATAGCTTCAAAAAAAAAAGAGAAACATTGCTGTCTCTCTTT
>CAXBIR010000132.1:0-2317 GCA_963975825.1 uncultured Polaribacter sp. | reverse complement strand
ATTGTTGAATGTTTAAAAATAAGAATCCAAAAGCAATCATCATACTAATGGTTATACGAATTTTTACTACTGATAATTTCATAAGTTGAGTTAAATTAAGATTTTAATTGGCTCCAAAACTATGCTTCAAAAAACAGGTAAGCCTGTTAATAATTAACATTGATATAGAATTAATCTTAACTTAAGAGTTTCTTAATATTATAAAATAAAGGCTTTAAAACACCTTTAAAAAATAAATTCTATATCTTTATAAAAGATGTAATCTTTCTAATATATTTAAAGAACAAATCTTTAAATTTGTAGTCCGTTTTAAACGAACAACCTCATCTATAAAAAAGCCATTTTATGTACTTAATTTTCGATACCGAAACTACTGGTTTACCAAAAAGCTGGAATGCTCCAATAACAGACACAGATAATTGGCCTAGGTGTATACAAATTGCATGGCAATTGCATGATGAAATGGGAAATGTTTTAGAACATAACGATTTTCTAATAAAACCAGACAACTTTAATATACCTTATGATGCAGAAAGAATTCATGGTATTTCTACAGAACTAGCTGCAGAACAAGGTATTTCTTTAGATGAAGGTTTGGTTTTGTTTAATGAAGTATTAGCAAAAACAAAATTTATTGTTGGTCAGAATTTACAGTTCGATCTTAATATTATGGGATGTGAATTTCATAGATTAGGTGTAGAAAACAACTTAAATTCACTACCTGTTTTAGATACCTGTACAGAGAAAACTGCTACTATGTGTCAGATTCCTGGAGGTAGAGGAGGTAAATTTAAATTACCAACTTTAACAGAATTGCACAATCATTTATTTGGTGTTGGTTTTGGCGAAGCCCACAATGCAACTGCCGATGTTGAGGCTACAACAAGATGTTTTTTAGAATTAATTCGTTTAAGAGAGTATACAGAAGAACAATTAGATGTAGATTCAGATTATTTTAAAAATTTCTCTGAAGCAAATCCAAAACCAATTCAAGTAATTGGTTTAAAACACATAAATCTTAAGAAAGAAAGCGATATCATTCGCCAACGAATAGAGAAATTAAAAGGTACTGCAGAAACAAAATCTACTTCAGATGGTTTAGCAGAATTAGAAAACGTACAATTTTCTCATTTACATAATCACACACAATATTCTGTCTTACAATCTACCATGCAACTTGGTAACATTGTAAAAGCTGCAGCAAAAGACAATATGCCTGCAGTTGCAATGACAGATACTGCAAACATGATGGGTGCTTTTCATTTTGTAAACGCTGTTTTAAATCATAATAAAACCGCAGAAACTCCAATGAAACCAATTATTGGTTGTGAGTTTAATATTTGTGAAGATCATAAAAACAAATCGCAAAAAGACAATGGTTATCAAGTTGTCTTATTAGCAAAAAATAAAAATGGATACCACAATTTAGCAAAAATGTCTTCTGCTGCCTTTGTAGATGGTTTTTACTATGTACCTAGAATAGACAAAGCACTTGTAGAAAAATACAAAGAAGATATTATTGTTTTAACAGGTAACTTATACGGTGAAGTTCCTAGTAAGATTCTAAATCTTGGAGAAAAACAAGCTGAAGATGCTTTAATTTGGTGGAAAGAACAATTTAAAGACGATTTATATATTGAGTTGATGCGTCATAATCAACAAGATGAAAAAATTGTAAATGAAACTTTACTGAAGTTTTCTAAAAAACATGACGTTAAGATTGTTGCATCCAACAATACTTTTTATTTAGAAAAGAAAGATGCTAATGCGCATGATATTTTATTATGTGTAAAAGATGGCGAAAAACAAGCAACTCCTATAGGTAAAGGACGTGGCTATAGATATGGTTTACCTAACCAAGAATACTATTTCAAGTCTACAGAAGAAATGAAAAAGTTGTTTGCAGATATACCAGAAGCAATTAGCAACATTCAAGAAATTGTAGATAAAGTAGAAATTTTCACACTTGCTAGAGACGTTTTATTACCTGCCTTCGATATTCCAGAAGAGTTTAAAGATGTTGCAGATGAAGCTGATGGAGGAAAACGTGGAGAGAATAACTTTTTAAAGCACTTAACTTTTGAAGGTGCCAAAATAAGGTACGGAGAAATTACAGAATCTATTAAAGAACGTTTAGATTTTGAACTTTCTGTAATTGAAAAAACAGGATATCCTGGTTACTTCTTAATTGTAGAAGATTTTATTAGAGAGGCTAGAAAAATGGATGTTGCTGTTGGTCCTGGACGTGGTTCTGCAGCAGGTTCTGTAGTTGCATTTTGCCTTTGGATTACCAATATAGATCCTATTAAATACGATT
>CAXBIR010000131.1:0-2629 GCA_963975825.1 uncultured Polaribacter sp. | reverse complement strand
ATTGAAAAAAATATGATTTTTATGAAATTACTGTGTTAGGGATTGAAATGACATCCTTTTTTGAGGCACGAAAAAAAGATATAATGGAAAGCCCGACCTTTTTTAATTCTAAGAATTGATTAAAAAAAGAAATTATTTTCTTTAAAAAAGGAAACACCCGAAAAAAATTAATCTCTTTTCTTGTTCTTTTTTTTCTTTTTCATCTTAGCAAACATCAATTTATATTCTTCTACATTAACTTTTGCCTTCCTATCTGCTATTGTTTTTATAAAATCGAAATTTAGTTTTGATTTTTGCGCTTCTAATTTATCATCTCGAAAGGCTCTTTGAAGAATATCTTCAATTAAAAAATCTTCATTTACAGTTTCTGGAAGGTATTCTGTTTTTAAAGATAGCTTAAAAATATTGGCAGTTGTATTATACCAAAATGCTTTCCAACCACTTCTAAGTCCTTTTATATTATTAAAAGCTGTTTTACCGGTTTGACGATGAATTAACTTAATAAGAATTCGACCTTCTGTTGTGGTCATTTTTTTTATTTGATCTGTAAATTCTCCTTCGATATAATTTTGAACTAGTTTTGTGTATTTTCTTCGTTTACTTTTAGAATCTATTCTTTCTAATCGAGAGTTTAAACTGTCTAATCTTTCTGAAGCCAATTTTGCAAATGGATACGCTTTAAATACCTTTTTTTTGAACCATAAATAATAACGAATATCTTCTCGTGAACTAAATTTGGGTTTTGGCAAAAGGGCAATTTCATTTAATTGAATAATTAAGGAGTCTCCTGGTTTTACAAAAATGTATTCATCTATGTTTTTAGGCAACGAATCTAAGTCTCGCTTTTGTGAAAAAGTAAGAAAAGAAAGTGTCATTATATATAGGTATACTATTTTCTTCAATTCTTTAATTATTTATAACGAATAGAGACTTAGTTTGTCTCTTTTTTGAAGTTGCAAAAATGAGACCAAATTAAGTTTTAACCAATTTTATCTATAAAATCTTGCTCTGAGATTATTGAAACACCCAAATCTTGAGCTTTGGTAAGTTTACTTGGTCCCATGTTGTCTCCAGCAACTATAAAATTAGTTTTTTTAGATATTGAAGAACTTACTTTCCCTCCATTATCTTCTATTGCTTTCTTTAATTCATTTCTAGACATTTGATGAAAAACACCAGAAACTACAAAAACTTGCCCTTCTAATTTATTCGTTTGATTTTCTAAACTTTCAGCAGACACCTCTAATTGTAATCCGTAACTTTTTAATCTGTCTATTAGTTGAATGTTTCCTAAATTATTAGAAAAATCTATAATGCTTTGTGCAATTCTATCTCCAATTTCATCTGTATTAACTAATTCTTCGAATGTTGCAGACATTAAATTGTCTATAGATTTAAAGTGTTTTGCTAATTTTTTAGCTACAGTTTCACCAACAAAACGAATTCCTAAAGCAAATAATACTTTTTCGAACGGAATTTCTTTTGACTTCTCTATTCCTGCAATCATATTTTGTGCAGATTTTTCTGCCATTCTTTCTAAAGGAATAACTTGTGCTACTTTTAAGTCGTATAAATCTGCATAATTCTGTATTAAACCTTCTTTACGTAATAAATCTACAGTTTCGCCACCCAAACCATCAATATCCATGGCTTTTCTAGAAATAAAATGCTGAATTCTTCCTGTTATTTGTGGTGCACAACCAAATTCATTTGGGCAATAATGTTTTGCATCTCCTTCTGTTCTTACTAATTCTGTATTACATTCAGGACAATTAGTTGCATAAACTGTTGGCATAGAATCTTCTGGACGCTTTTCTAAATCTACGGCAATAATTTTAGGAATAATTTCTCCTCCTTTTTCTACAAAAACAGTATCGTTTACCCGAATATCTAATTTTGCTATTTGATCTGCGTTATGCAAAGAAGCGCGTTTTACTGTAGTACCAGCTAATTGTACAGGTTCTAAATTTGCAACTGGCGTAATTGCACCTGTTCTACCAACTTGGTAGGTAATTTCTTTTAATAAAGTAGAAACTTGTTCTGCTTTAAATTTATATGCAATTGCCCAACGTGGCGCTTTTGCTGTATAGCCTAATTCTTCTTGATGCTGTAAATTATTTACTTTAATAACAATACCGTCTGTTTCATATGGTAAATCATGACGATTAGCATCCCAATAATTTACAAAATCGTAAACTTCATCTATACTTTTTGCTAATTTAATAGATTCTGGAACTTTAAAACCAACTTGTCTAGCATTTTCTAGACTTTCAAAATGTGTTTTATATTTTCTTTCTGAAGTTACTACTTGGTACAATAAACAATCTAGTGGTCTTTTTGAAACTTCTGAACTGTCTTGCAATTTTAAACTTCCACTTGCTGTATTTCTAGGATTTCTATATGCTTCTTCTCCGTTTTCTAAACGCTCTTCGTTCATTTTATTAAAACCATCTAATGGTAAAATAATTTCTCCTCGCATTTCAAAATCTGAAATAAAATTTTTAGTTATAGTTAAAGGAATAGAACGAATAGTTTTTATATTATTAGTTACTTCATCTCCCTGAAAACCATCTCCACGAGTTACCGCTTTTACAAAATTACCGTTTTCATATGTTAAGTTTATAGAAGC
>CAXBIR010000130.1:0-2849 GCA_963975825.1 uncultured Polaribacter sp. | reverse complement strand
CCACCAACTGTTGTGTATTTCATTACATATTTTTTATCTGGAAAAATTCTTTTGTAAGCACTTTGGCACATTAAAGTTGCTTCATGAAAACCACAAAGAATTAATTTTAATTTACCAGGATATGTATTTACATCTCCAATTGCATACACTCCTGGAATATTAGTTTGGTAATCTAAAGCGTTATTTACTTTAATAGCATTTTTCTCGATTTCTAAGCCCCAATTACCTATTGGACCTAATTTTGGAGACAAACCAAATAAAGGTATAAAATGATCTGCATCTACAATAAATGCATCTTCACCTTTCTTTTCTACAGCTACCCCTGTTACTTTTTCTGTTCCTAAAATTCCTTTTACTTCTGCAGGTGTAATTAATCTAATTTTTCCTAAATTCTTTAATTCTTGTACTTTTTCTACGGAATCTAAAGCTCCTCTAAATTCATTTCTTCTATGAATTAAAGTTACTTCTGAAGCTACATCAGACAAGAAGATAGCCCAATCTAAAGCAGAGTCTCCACCACCAGAAATAACTACTTTTTTATCTCTGTATAGTTCTGGTTCTTTAATAATGTATTCTACACCTTTATCTTCAAAATCTGCAATATTAGGAATTAAAGGTTTTCTTGGTTCAAAAGAACCTAAACCACCAGCTATTGCAACTATTTTAGCATGATGTTTTGTGCCTTTATTTGTGGTAACAATAAAAGTACCATCTTCTTGTTTATCTATAGTCTCTGCTCTTTCCCCTAAAGTAAAACCAGGTTCAAATTGCTTACTTTGTTCAATTAATTTATGCGTTAAATCTCCTGCCAAAATCTCTGGATATGCAGGAATATCATAAATTGGTTTCTTCGGATAAATTTCTGAACATTGCCCACCAGGTTGTGGTAATGCATCAATTAAATGACATTTTAGTTTTAATAAACCTGCTTCAAAAACTGTAAATAAACCTGTTGGTCCTGCTCCTATAATTAATATATCTGTTGTAATCATTCTAAGATTCTTTTTTCTCAATTAATCCTTTAGTGAATTCGTTTAGCGTTTCTACCTTTTGCTCGAAATCTCCTTTTATTGTTTTTCTAAATTCATTTAAATTTTTCACCAAATCGTCTACATTTTCTGGAATTACATCTTCAAAAAACTGACGTAATCTTTTTGCTGTTGTTGGCGATTTTCCGTTTGTAGAAATTGCCACTTTTACGTTTCCTTTGGTTACAATTCCTCCCATATAAAAATCACAAAAAGGTGGATTATCTGCTACATTTACCAAAATGCTTCGTTTTCTACAATGTTTATAAACGGTTTCATTTATGGCAGGTATATCTGTTGTTGCCACAACAATGTGCTTCCCCTTTAAATAACGTCTACTATACTTTTTGTGAACTAATTTTACATTTCCTTTTTTAGCTAAACTAGTTGTACCTTCTCTAAACATTGGCGAAACCATTGTTACATTGGCATCTGGACTAGACTTTAGCAAAAAAGTAAGCTTTTCTTCTGCCACAAAACCTCCTCCAATAATTAAAACTTGTAGGTTTTTTGTTTTTAAAAAAATGGGATATAAATTATTTCTTTCCATCAGAATAAATTATGCAATTAATTCTTTAGAATATTCCTGCTTTACATTTGCTAAAATTGCTCTATGTTCTACAACTTCACCCAAAATAATTATTGCTGGATTGCTTAATTCTTGTTCTTTAACAATCTCTAAAATTGTATCTACAGTTCCAATTCCTACCTTTTCATTAGATCTTGTTCCGTTTTGAATAATGGCAACTGGTAAATTATTTTTATTTTCTTTCTGAAATAATTTTACAATTTCTGGTAATTTTCCCATTCCCATTAAAACTACAACTGTTGCATTAGATTTTGCTGCCAAAGCAACATCGTTAGACAGTTTATGCTCTTTTGTTGTACCTGTAATTACCCAGAAACTTTCTGCACTTCCTCGTTTTGTAACTGGTATATTTTGATATGCAGGAACTGCTAATGAAGATGAAATACCAGGAACCATTGCTGTTTCTATTCCAAAACTTGCAGCAAATTCCATTTCTTCTGCTCCTCGTCCAAAAATAAACGGATCTCCTCCTTTTAAACGAACTACATGTCCGTGTGTTTTTGCTCTTTCAACAATTAACTCATTAATTTGTTCTTGTTGGTATCTATAACAACCTCGTCGTTTTCCTACAAAAATTAATTCTGCATCTGGATTTATAAATTCTAACAATTCTTCATTTACCAAAGCATCGTATAAAACTACGTCTGCAATTTTTAAAACTTTAATTGCTTTTACTGTAATTAAATCTACATCGCCAGGTCCTGCACCAACAACTGTTAATTTTGGAGTTTCGTTATACATGACTTACAGCTGTTTTTCTAAAAGCATCTACTTTTTTATAGAATGTTTTTGCATTCTCTAAATAACTTTGCGCAAATTCTTTTGTTGGATTTTCATTTTTAATTTGATACACAAAATCTTGAAAATTTCCTTCAAATTCAATTTTATTAGTTGCTATAAAGTGTTCTTGAAAATCATTTATAATTCCTGCTTGTGTATTTGTCTTTATATTTTCTGCAATTAATAATGCTTTTGCTGTGTTTACAATAGAAGTGTAAGAATAATAAATACTATCTGAAAATTGTTTCTCATTAAAAGAAGCTTCAGAGTTTGTTATTTTTTCTTCGCTTTCAAATAGAAGTGTTGCAATTAAATCTATAACAACACCTGCACATTCTCCTACTCCAATTGCTTTCACATAGTTTTCAGAATGTCCCCAATCTATAAAATCACTAGGTTCTAAATTGGTTGTATCAGATAGTCCTTTTAATAAATCGTAAAAATATATTTTT
>CAXBIR010000129.1:0-2852 GCA_963975825.1 uncultured Polaribacter sp. | reverse complement strand
AAGATGTAAATGCAATAGTGTCTTTAAATCAGCAAATACTTGTAAAAGTTTTAGAGGTTGATGTTGTTAGAAAGAGAATTCAATTGGCTTTGGTAAAATAAAATTTTTACTATCTTTAAACATGAGTAAAAAAGAAAAAACAGATTTATGGGATGACTTAAGTGATTCTCAAAAGAATGAAATACAACAAGAAGTTAGTGAATCAATTAAAAAGAAAAAACTCTCTTGGGAAGATGTAAAAAAAGAACTCTCAAAATTAAAGTGATGTAAATGCTATTTATAAATTTAAAAAACACTTAATTAATAATATATTAATATCAATTTTAGTCCTTCAGGTTTAAAAAATCTGAAGGACTTCTATTTTATTAACAATCGCAAAAAGAACATCTTAAAATATATAATAATTCACTAATTTCGACCACACAAAAATAATCAATGAAAGTCTGTATTGCCGAAAAACCATCTGTAGCAAGAGAAATTGCTAATATTCTAGGAGCCAACACAAAACGTGATGGTTTTTATGAAGGAAATGGTTATGCAGTAACGTATACTTTTGGGCATTTGTGTACACTTTTAGAGCCTAAAGATTATAAACCTCATTGGAAAAGTTGGGATCTGAACAATTTACCAATGCTTCCAGAACGTTTTGATACCAAAGTTACAGGAGATGCTGGAATTAGAAAACAATTTAATATTGTAAAATCTTTATTCGAAAAAGCAACAGTTGTTATTAATTGTGGTGATGCTGGTACAGAAGGAGAGTTAATACAACGTTGGGTAATTAACCAATGTGGCTATAAAGGAGAAGTACAGCGTTTATGGATTTCATCTTTAACAGAAGAAGCTATTAAAGATGGTTTTAAAAACTTAAAACCAGCAGAAAAATATGATAATCTTTACTATGCTGGTTTTTCTAGAGCAATAGGAGATTGGTTGTTAGGTTTAAATGCAACACGTTTATACACCGTAAAATTTGGTGGTTATAAACAAGTTTTATCTGTTGGTAGAGTGCAAACTCCTACCCTAGCTATGTTGGTAAATCGTTTTGTTGAAATTCAAAATTTTAAACCACAACCTTATTGGGAATTACAAACTACCTATAGAAATACGCTTTTTAATTATGAAGATGGGCGTTTTTTAAAACAAGAAGACGGACAAGTTTTAGCAAGTAAAGTTAAAGAATCAGACTTTGAAATTGTTTCTGTTACCAAAAAGAAAGGAAAAGAATACGCACCTAAATTATTCGATTTAACGGGTTTACAAGTGTATTGTAATAATAAATTCGGTTTTTCTGCAGATGAAACGTTGAAAATGGTTCAGAAGTTATACGAAATGAAAGTAGTTACCTACCCAAGAGTTGATACTACTTTCTTACCAAATGATGTGTATCCTAAAATAGCAGGAATTTTATCGAAATTAACAAATTATAGTGCATTAACACAACCACTTTTAGGACAGAAAATAAAGAAATCGAAACGTGTTTTTGATGATAAAAAAGTAACAGATCACCACGCTATTATTCCTACCGGAATTCAGGGGAATTTACAATACAATCAACAACAAATTTATGATATTATAACTCGTAGATTTATTGGTGTATTTTATCCAGATTCAGATGTTTCTAATACATCTGTAATTGGTAAAGCTGCAGAAGTTCCCTTTAAAACAACCGGAAAAGAAATTCTAACAAAAGGTTGGCGTGTTGCTTTCGAAACCGAAGAAAGTAAGATAAAAAAGGAGCTAAACGAACAAACAACATTACCTTCTTTTGTAAAAGGAGAAAAAGGAGCTCACGAACCTTCGTTTTTAGAAAAGGAAACAAAACCACCAAGAAACTTTACAGAAGCAAGTTTATTGCGTGCCATGGAAACTGCCGGTAAGCAAGTTGATGATGATGATTTGCGTGAATTAATGAAAGAAAACGGAATTGGAAGACCGTCTACAAGAGCAAGTATTATAGAAACTTTGTTTCGAAGAAAATATATAGAACGTAAAAAGAAACTGGTTTTACCTACCAAAACTGGTATTGACTTAATTAATATTATAGACAACGAATTATTAAAATCTGCTGAGTTAACAGGACGTTGGGAAAAACGTTTAAAAGAAATTGAACGTGGAGAATTTAATGCCGGAACTTTTATAAACAACATGAAAAAGATGGTAGATGAATTGGTTTATGAAGTTAGATCTAATACTTCTAAAAAACGAATTACGTCTAACGTTACTACAAACAACGCAGAGAATTCTACCAAAGAAAAGCCTAAATCTAAAAAAGCTACAAAAAAAGAGGTTGTTGGTAAAAAATGTCCAAAATGTAAACAAGGAAATTTAATAAAAGGGTCTTCTGCTTATGGTTGTTCTGAGTATAAAAACAATTGTAATTTAAAAATACCTTTTGAAGTTTACGGAAAAAAAGTTTCTGAAAATCAATTAATAAGGTTAATAGATAAAGGTTGTACTACCAATTTAAAAGGTTTTACAACAGCTACTGGTAAAGTTGAAGGTTTGGTACGTTTTGATGATAATTTTAATTTAAAATTAGAGCCAAAGAAAACTATTGAAAAACAACAATCTTCTGATAAAATTTCTTGTCCTAAATGTAAAAAAGGAACTGTTTTAAAAGGAAAAACGGCTTATGGTTGCTCTGAATATAAAACAGGCTGTAATTTTGTTTTTACGTTTGATAATATTAAGAAAATTGCCAACGGAAGAACTCTAACTAAAGAATTGGTTCTTGAGATAATTTCTTCTTAGAGAAATAAAAAAACATTTAAAAACCAAGGCCAACAAGTAAGTTTAGCCCTGATTGAAACGACATCCTTTTTGTTTTTCACAAAAAGATATAGTGAAAA
>CAXBIR010000128.1:0-2902 GCA_963975825.1 uncultured Polaribacter sp. | reverse complement strand
ACCAACATTCGTTTAATTTCATTCAATTTCATTAAGGCTTCAATAGGTGTTAAAGTATCTATATTAGTCGCTAAAATTTCTTCTTTAATGTTTTCTAGTAAAGGATCATCTAGTTGAAAGAAACTAAGTTGCATTTCTTCATGCTGATCTTGTTTTAAAACATCTTTTACTTCAGCATTTTTGTTACTTTTTTCTAATTTAGCTAGTATTTTATTAGCTCTATGTATCACCATATTTGGCATTCCAGCTAATTTTGCTACATGAATACCAAAACTGTGATTAGAACCACCAGAAACTAATTTACGTAAGAAAATAATGTTGTCTTCCAATTCTTTTACAGAAACATTAAAGTTTTTAATACGCTCAAAAGTAGCCGTCATTTCGTTTAATTCGTGATAATGTGTGGCAAACAATGTTTTTGCTTTGGTTGGATGTTCATGTAAGAATTCAGAAATTGCCCAGGCAATAGAAATACCATCATAGGTAGAAGTTCCACGTCCAATTTCATCTAGTAAAATTAAACTTCTATCGGAAACATTATTCAAAATAGAAGCAGTTTCATTCATTTCTACCATAAAAGTAGATTCTCCCATAGAAATATTATCACTTGCTCCTACTCTAGTAAAAATCTTATCTACAATACCAATTTTTGCATTTTGGGCAGGCACATAACTTCCCATTTGTGCTAGTAAAACAATTAATGCTGTTTGTCTTAAAATAGCCGATTTACCAGACATGTTTGGCCCGGTAATCATAATAATTTGTTGCTGATTTCTGTTTAAAACAACATCGTTTGCAATATAGGTTTGGTCTATTGGTAACTGTTTTTCAATTACTGGATGACGCCCATTTTTAATTTCCAAATCTGTGCTTTCATCCATAATTGGGCGCACATAATTGTTATCTATTGCTAAAACAGAAAAAGAGAGTAAACAATCTATTTTTGCAATAATTTGTGCGTTTTCTTGCACAATTTGTACAAACTGAATGATATATTGTAATAATTTAGAGAATATTTCTTGTTCTAATTTTGCTATTTTTTCTTCAGCTCCTAAAATTTTAGTTTCATATTCTTTTAACTCTTCAGTAATATATCTTTCTGCATTTACTAAGGTTTGCTTACGAATCCATTCTTCTGGAACCTTGTCTTTGTGAGAATTTCTAACTTCAATATAATATCCAAATACGTTGTTAAAAGAAATCTTTAAACTAGAGATTCCTGTGCGTTCTGTTTCACGTTTAAGCATATTATCTAAATACTCTTTACCAGAGTTAGAAATTGCTCTTAAATCGTCTAATTCTTGATGAACACCTGTTGCAATTGCATTTCCTTTGTTAATGTTTACAGGAGCATTGTCAAATAAAGTTTCAGAAATTTTATCAATTAAGTCTTGGCAAGTATGTAATTGATTTCCTAAAGCTTTAACCGTTGTATTTTTGCTGCTTTCTGATGACGTTTTTATGGGTAAAATTGCTTTTAAAGAATCTTTTAATAATACAATTTCTCTTGGTGAAGCTTTACCTGTAGCAACTTTAGAAATTAATCTTTCTAAATCGGAAATTTGTTTTAATTGATAGGTTACAGTTTGTGAAAAATCGTCTGAATCTATAAAAAATTTCACCAATTCATGACGTACTTTTATTTCATCAATATTTTTTAAAGGAAGCGCCAACCAACGTTTTAACAACCTTCCTCCCATTGGCGAAATAGTTTTATCTATTACATCTAAAAGTGTAACTGCGTTTATAGAATTAGGATTGTATAATTCTAAATTTCTAACCGTAAAACGGTCCATCCAAACATAATTATCTTCTGCAATTCTACTAATATGTTGTATGTGTTTTAGTTGATTGTGTTGTGTTTCCGATAAGTAATACATTACAGCTCCTGCAGCAATAATTCCGTTTTTAACTTCCTCAATTCCAAAACCTTTTAAACTTTTAACTTCAAAATGATTCTGTAAAGTTTCGTTTGCATATTCCTTTTGAAAAACCCAATCATCTAAATAAAACGTGTAATATCTGTTTTCAAAAAGTTCTAAAAATTGTTGTTTGTGTTGTTTTTGAACTAAAACTTCACTCGGACTAAAATTTTGCAACAACTTATCTATGTATTCTGCGTTTCCTTGTGCAACTAAATATTCTCCAGTTGAAACATCAAGAAATGAAATTCCTAGTTGTTTTTTATCAAAATGAACTGCCGCTAAAAAGTTGTTAGTTTTGGTTTGTAAAACTTCGTCGTTTAAAGAAACACCAGGAGTTACTAATTCTGTAACACCACGTTTTACAATGGTTTTGGTCATTTTAGGGTCTTCCAATTGGTCGCAAATGGCAACTCGCATTCCAGCTTTTACCAATTTTGGTAAATATGTATTTAAAGAATGATGAGGAAAACCAGCCAAAGCCGTTTCTGTTTCACTTCCTGCGCCACGTTTTGTTAACGTAATGCCTAAAACTCCGGCGGCTTTTTTAGCATCTTCACCAAAAGTTTCATAAAAATCTCCTACTCTAAAAAGCAACATCGCATCAGGATATTTATTCTTGATGGCATTGTATTGTTTCATTAAAGGAGTTACCTTTTTTGCTTTTGATTTTGCCAAGTTTTTGGAAATTTTCAGTTAGTTTTGCGAAGATAAAAATTAGTAGCAGTATTCAGTTGCAGTTTACACTGAACTTATTCACAAAGTATGAGAAAATTAAAGAATAACGAGTTAGGTAGAATTACAGTTGATGAATTTAAAACTGTAAAAAAGACACCAATTATTGTAATTTTAGATAACATTAGAAGTTTAAATAATATTGGTTCTGTTTTTAGAACTAGTGATGCTTTTTTGATTGAAAAAATATATTTGTGTGGTATTTGTGCAACGCCACCAAATAAAGAAATTCATAAAACTGCTTT
>CAXBIR010000127.1:0-3000 GCA_963975825.1 uncultured Polaribacter sp. | reverse complement strand
AAAAATACGATTAACGGTAAAATTTTTAGGTTAAACTATCTATTTAACAAGTTTATTAACACTTAAAATTTATAATTTACACCAGTATAAATACCAATAAAATAGGGCTTAAAACCATTTGTGTTTTTATTAAATGTATTTAATTGTGTTTTAAACATTGGGTTAAAATTTAAAGACCAATTTTTATCGAATTTATAATTGAAATCTACCCCTAAATTCCCACTAAAATTAAGGTTGTTTAAGTTGTTTGCTTTACCAGATTGAGAGAAAAAACTAGATTCTAAGTCTACAGAATTTTTATTTAAAAAAAGAGAACTAAAACCAGCAACTAGTTCTGTTTTTAAGTTTCTATGCTCTAAAACATTGTACTTTATTTCTACTGGTATTTCTATATAACCATAGCTTTGTGTTAAGTTTCCGTCTAAACTTATAGAGTTTAAAGAAAGACTACTAGAATCAAAACCTTCAGATGAAATATCTTGTAAAGCATAGTTTTCGCCAGAATTAAAAACAACATTAGAAATACTAGTTTTGGTTGGGTTTATAGCAATCTGATTATTGGAATAAATTATTTCTTGTAAGTGAATACCAGATTGAATAGTCCATTTTTTATTAAGTTCATACCCAACTTGTATTCCGTAAGAATAAGAATTATTTCCTCTGGTAGAATTGCCTAAATTTTTATTTATTGGAGAACTGTTAGAAAAAGAATTAGAGTTTATAACAGCTACAACAGGTGAAACTGTCCATGTTTTTTTATTTCTTAAAGTTTCTTCTTTCTTGTCTTTATTTATAGCAATTAAAACCTCTTTTTTTGAATTTTTAAGTTTGTTTGTTTTTATTAAATTAGAAGTTTTTTCTGTTTTTGATAAAACGTTTTCTTTTGCAATTCGTATTTTTTTCTTCTTGATATTAAGGTTCTCTTTTATTGTTTTTTCTGATAATAAAATATTTTTATTTACGCTATTTTCAATTTTACTTATTTTTGAATCTTGAATCTTTTTTTTAGGTTTTTCTGCAAGTAAAAACCTAGTTTCTCTTTGTTTTTTATTTATTATATGCTTCTTTTTAGAAGCTTTATTTTCTTCAACAATTATTATTTCTTTTTTAATAGCATTAAAAACAGAGTCTGTTTTTTTTGAATTAGAATCTTGGGTTTTAAAACTAGGGTTTGCAATTATTATTGGCGACTTATTAATAGTGTTTATGGTATTATTAGAAGAAGGAGATAAAAGAAAACCAAGAATTAATAAAGCAGCAATACCGCTAGAAAACCACCATATTGGTAAAACTCTACGTTTCTTTTTCTTTAAATTAGTTTCAATATTATTCCAAACTCTTTTTGTAGGTGTTGCCTCTAAGTTTTTAAGTTTTTCTTGAAAGAATTTATCAATATTTTTATTTTCCATCAGTTATGCTTTTTGTTCTTTTTGTTGATGAATTTCTAATTTATTTTTTAAAATTTTTCTGGCTCTAGACAAATTAGATTTAGATGTGTTTTCAGAAATATTTAAAAGTTTTGCAATTTCTTTATGAGTGTAATTGTCTAATACATATAAATTAAAAATTAAGCGATATCTGTCTGGTAATTGCTGAATAAATGCAAGAAGAACATCAATATTAAAAATTTCATTTTCAAAAGAAACTTCGTCTATTTCTTCGTTGTTAGAAAGTTCACTAACAATTTCTAATGGTGCTTTTATTCTATATTTTTGAAGTGCTGTATTAATGGTAATTCGTTTTAACCAACCCTCAAAAGAACCTTGGTTTTTGTATTGTTTTATTTTACTAAAAATTGTTAAAAAGCTGTCTTGCAAAGTATCTTCTGCGTCTTGGTAATTTCTAGAATATTTAAGACAAAGTGGAAAAAGCTTGTCAGCAAATAACTGATAAACCTCAGATTGTGCTGCCAACTTTTGCTGGCAGCAATCTTTTATGAGTTTTTCTAATTTGATGCTTCTAATTTACAGGAATTACAACTTCCTCAAAAATATTTTCTCCATTGCTATCTTTCCCTTTAAAAAATTTAAAAAGATAATCTTCTTGTTGTCCAACATTAATTATTAGCTTGTATTCTTTTTGTGTTATAACTTCTGCGCAATTTTTATCTAAATCTATATATGTTCTTATTGCAACAACTCTTGCTGTATCTTGGTTATCGTAATAAATATTATCAAAATTATAACAAGTATTTGGCAAAGTATATTTTAAAGTTATAGTATCTCTTTTTCCAAACCTAAAGTTTGCTGGCGTTGTAGCTTCATCTATAGCAACAAATTCGTATTTATAGTTTGGTAAATCGTCTGTGCTTAAACAAGAACACAAAATAATAATTGTAGTTAATAATAATAGTGTTTTTTTCATAATTTTAGAGTTGATAGTTAAAAGTTAAGTGTTGGATATCCGTTTTTACATTCTACAGATTTTGGTACAGTAATTAAACTACAATCAGATACAATGTTAAATTTTTTATTATAATCGTTTTCTGCGTTTGTGTAAGTATCTACTTTACTTAAAAATAAAACGGTGTCTATACCTTTAGAATACGGAATGTAACCTTGAAAACCACCACAAGCTTTAGAACCATAACCAACAAAAGCCCAATTAGAAGAATCTGTGCAAGAAAGGCTATAAGACAAATTTTGAATGTCGTTAAAAAGAACCATTAATTCTTGGTGTGCAATTTCTTGAGGTGTTAATTCTCTTTTAACAACAAGGTTTGTTTCCGATAATGAAACTATTCTCCATGAATAACTGTAATTTTCTTTAGAAATAGTAATTAAATTATCTTCTAATTTAAAACTACCATTTATATTAAAGTAAGACAAAGGTGGTGTACCACACCAACCAGAAGATCTCTCGTTATAGTCTCCGTTTTTTTCAAAAGAAATACCATAATCGTTATCTGGTAAACTATTACTTCTAGAAAAAGTTGTTTCTCCGTCTTTATAATTAGCATTTACCCAATTGCCAATTAATAAGTTGTTTTGATCTTCGATA
>CAXBIR010000126.1:0-3020 GCA_963975825.1 uncultured Polaribacter sp. | reverse complement strand
TAGTAAATATTTTTGGAGGTATTGTACGTTGTGACAGAGTTGCACAAGGTGTTGTAGATGCTTACAAAAGTATGGGAGATAAAATTAATGTGCCAATTATTTGTAGATTACAAGGTACAAATGCTGTTGAAGCAAAAGAATTAATTGATAACTCTGGAATGGAAATTATTTCTGCTACAGAATTTCAAGAAGCTGCAGATAAAGTAAAAGAAGTTTTAGAAGCATAATTCTTACAAAATATATTTAGTGTAAACGCCTCAATTTATTGAGGCGTTTTTTTATGGTAATTATTTAATAATTTGTATTTTTAAACAATGAGTAAAAAATATTTCTTTTTATTTTTCTTCGGAATTTTCTTTTCGGTTTCTCTAACCGCAAATAATTTATATGATGAAAATGTCTTTTTAAATCTTAAAGAGAAAATTCTTCAAGACAATTCCATTTTAATAAAAAAGATAAAAGCTAAGATAAGTGCTTTATCAAACAGAAGAAATAAGTTAAAAGACTTAAACAAATGGTCTGACTTTAATGAAAAAAACTATTTATTAAAAGTTGATAAATTAAAGGAAAATTTAAAAAAATTAGGAGAAAAACCTACTAAAAATTTAACTCCAGATGAAATTATTAAAAAATTACAGAAGCAACTTAAGTTTTTAAATAATGCTAGAGTTAATAAAAACGCTAAAGATACATTTACAGAAGAAAATGACTCTGTATACAAGCAAAAGGCAGGTAAGTTAATTGATAGTATTATTAAATTACGAATGACAAAAAACTAAATTTCAGCCATTTTCCTTTTTTTACTTTAACTAATACACAAATTTCTAAAAAGGAATTAGATATCTAAGGTTTTATTATTGAATATAAAACACTTCAATATTTAGTTCTTCTTTCTATTAAAACATAGAAATAGTTTTTCACAAAAATTATTTAGTACAAAAGTTGGTTTTTTTAGAAAACCAACTTATAATTTTTCTTTTAAAACAGCAATTTCATCACGTAGTTTAGCGGCAACAATAAAATCTAATTCTTTTGCAGCAGCTTCCATTTGTTTTCTTTTACTTCGAATACGTTGCTCTATTTCTTCTTTTGGTAAATACTGTAGATCTTGTTCTGCAGCTACTTGTTTTGCATTGTCGTAATGATAACTAGAAACAGCAGACTTTGTTAATGTATCGTCAATTTTTTTATTAATCTGAGTAGGAGTAATGTTGTGTTTTATATTGTAAGCAATTTGTTTTTCCCTTCTTCTGTCAGTCTCGTCTATCGTTTTTTGCATGCTTTTTGTCATTTTATCAGCATACATTATTGCTAAACCATTTACATTTCTTGCAGCTCTACCAATTGTTTGTGTTAAAGATTTTACGTTTCTTAAAAACCCCTCTTTATCAGCATCTAAAATAGCAACCAAAGAAACTTCTGGTAAATCTAAACCTTCACGTAGTAAGTTTACACCAATAAGAACATCAAATAAACCTTTACGCAAATCTTGCATAATTTCTACACGTTCTAAAGTATCAACATCAGAATGTATATATCTACAACGTATACTAACTCTTGTAAGATACTTTGTTAGTTCTTCTGCCATTCTTTTGGTAAGTGTAGTCACCAAAGTACGTTCGTCTTTTTCTACTCTTATTTGAATTTCTTCAATTAAATCATCTATTTGATTTAAACTAGGTCTTACCTCAATTGGTGGATCTAACAAACCAGTTGGTCTAATTATTTGTTCAACAAAAACTCCTTCTGTTTTTTGAAGTTCATAATCTGCAGGTGTTGCAGAAACAAATATTGTTTGATTTTGAATTGCTTCAAATTCATCGAATTTTAAAGGACGATTGTCCATTGCAGCAGGTAATCTAAAACCATATTCTACCAAATTTTCTTTTCTACTTCTATCGCCACCATACATTGCATGGGTTTGTGGCACAGTTACATGGCTTTCATCAATAACCATTAAATAATCGTCAGGAAAATAATCTAATAAACAGAAAGGTCTTGTACCTTGCTCTCTACCATCTAAATACCTAGAGTAGTTTTCAATACCAGAACAATAACCTAACTCACGTATCATTTCTAAATCGAACTCTGTACGTTCTTTAATTCTTTTAGCTTCCAAGTGTTTTCCCATTTCATTGAAAAAATCTACTTGCTTCATCATATCTTCTTGAATTTGATGAATGGCATTTTGTAAGACATCTGGAGAAGTAACAAATAAGTTTGCAGGATATATAGTAAGTTCTTCAAAACTTTCTAATACAGCATTTGTCTCTAAATCAAAAGATTCTATTTCTTCTATTTCGTCACCAAAAAAGTGAATTCTATAACCATTATCTCCATAAGAAGGATAAATTGTTACAACATCTCCTTTTACTTTAAAGGTTCCGCTTTTAATTTCGTGTTCTGTTCTAGAATATAGACTTTGTACTAATTGATGCAGAAATTTTGTTCTAGAAAGCATCTGACCAACTTCTATAGGAATTACGTTTTTCTTGAATTCTGTAGGATTTCCAATACCATACAAACAAGAAACAGAGGCAACTACTAAAACATCTCTTCTACCAGAAAGTAGGGAAGAAGTAGTGCTTAAACGCAAGCGCTCTATGTCTTCATTAATAGATAAATCTTTTTCTATATAAGTTCCTGTAACAGGAATGTAAGCTTCTGGTTGATAATAATCATAATAAGAAACAAAATATTCAACGGCATTTTCTGGAAAAAACTGTTTAAATTCTGAGTATAATTGTGCGGCTAAAGTTTTATTATGTGCTAAAACTAAGGTTGGTTTTTTTACTTCTTTTACAACATTAGCAACGGTAAAAGTTTTACCAGAACCAGTTACACCTAATAATGTTTGAAACTTTTCTCCATTATTAATGCTTTCAGAGAGTTCTTTAATTGCTTGTGGTTGGTCTCCCGTAGGAGAAAATTCTGAGACTAATTTGAATTCCATACTGTAAAAATACGGATACTAATTGAAAAACTATTTTCTAATTAAGCTAAAATGACCAGTTTTTTTT
>CAXBIR010000125.1:0-3546 GCA_963975825.1 uncultured Polaribacter sp. | reverse complement strand
TGGTAAAAATGCTTCGATTCCGAAAACATCTACAATCATACCACCTCTAGTTCTACATTTAACAAAACCGTTAACTACTTCACCAGTTTCATGAGCATTGTTAACACGTTCCCATGCCTTAATTACTCTTGCTTTTTTGTGAGATAATACTAATTGACCAGAAGAATCTTCTCTTTTGTCTACTAATACTTCTACTTTATCTCCTTCAGCTAAACCTTGGTTGTAACGAAATTCGTTTAAAGAAATAACTCCTTCAGATTTAGAGTTGATATCGATGATTGCATCTCTATCAGTAATTCTGATTACAGTTCCTTCAATTACATCACGTTCGTTTACAAAACCAACAGTTCCTTCTAAAGCAGTTTCAAATGCTTTTAATTTTTCTTCATCAACCGCTTCAATACCTTGTTCGTATTTATGCCAGTTAAAATCAGCTAAAAATTGTTTTGGATCTACAGCTGGAGTCGCTGTTGCTTGTACTTCAGAAGCAGCTACCTGCTCTTCAGTGTTTTTTGTTTCTTCAGACATTTCTGAATAATAATTTGTATCTTATTGTTTACCAGATTTTTAACGATAAAAACGCAAAGAGTTGTTTTTATAAATTGTTTTATATTTTCCTTTTATAAATCTGTTCTCGTAAAAAGGAGTGCAAATTTACAAAATTGTTTTGATTATTAAGCATTTAGAATTAATTTATTATTCCTTTTATTCTTGAAATACAAAAAACTACCTTTGCACTTTAAAACCTTTTTGGTAGATTTTAATGATGATGGATAAAAAGACAAAAGATTTAGTAGATAAAGGAATAATGCTTCCGTTAATGGAAGAGTTTTATACAATACAAGGTGAAGGGTCACATACAGGTACAGCAGCATATTTTATTAGAGTTGGTGGTTGTGATGTTGGTTGCCATTGGTGCGATGTTAAAGAAAGTTGGGATGCAGATTTACACCCACCAACTTTGGCAGATACTATTGTAAATAATGTTAAAATGCATGCTAAAACAGTTGTAATTACTGGTGGCGAGCCATTAATGTGGTCTATGGATTATATTACTGAATTATTACAAAAAAATAATATTAAAACACATATAGAAACTTCTGGCGCATATTCTTTTTCAGGAAAATGGGATTGGTTTTGCCTTTCTCCTAAGAAAACAAAACTACCTTTAGAAGAAGTTTATCCTCATGCAAATGAACTTAAAATGATTATTCAAAATAAATCGGATTTTGATTTTGCAGAACGTGAAGCGGCTAAAGTTTCAGATAAATGTCAATTATTTTTACAACCAGAATGGAGTAAAAAAGAAAAAATGACAGAACTGATTGTAGATTATGTTATGAAAAATCCAAAATGGAAAATTTCATTACAAACTCATAAATATTTAAATATTCCTTAAAATAGTTTTAGAAGCTATTTCCTGCTTTACACTATATCTTTTTATAATTTGTAAAGTATAAAGTTACTTAAAATAAAAACACTACAATTAATTAACTAAATTGTAGTGTTTTTGTTTTATTATAAAAAGGATGCCGTTTCAATCAGGGCTAAACTAGTTTGCTTATATATATTTTCTTACAAAAGCTTACTATCTACCAAAGTACAAATTCTCTCAAATTGTTCTTTAATTCCCATATCTGAATTGTCAAATTCAATAGCGTCATCTGCTTTAACTAGCGGAGAATCTTCTCTCGTAGAATCTATTCTATCTCTCTCTTGTACATTAAAAAGAATATCTTCAAAACTAACTTTGTCACCTCTGTCTATTAATTCCTTATAACGCCTTGTTGCTCTTTTATCAGCAGAAGCAGTCATATATAGTTTTAAGTCAGCATTAGGAAAAACAACAGTTCCAATATCTCTTCCATCCATTACAACTCCACCTTTTTCACCCATTAATTGTTGTTCAGAAACTAATTTTCTTCTAACAGAAGATATAGTAGCTACTTTACTTACTAATTGAGAAACTTCTAAAGTTCTTATCTCTTTCTCTACATTAACATTATTTAAAAACATTTCTGCAAAACCTAAGCTTTCGTTAAACTTAAAGGATAAAGAAATATTATCAAGATTGTTTTTAAGTTCTTCTTTATTTAAGAAATTCTTACCTACAAAATTATTTTGTTTTGCAAATAATGTTACAGCTCTATACATAGCTCCAGTATCTACATATATAAAGTTATATTTTTTAGCTATTAATTTAGCAATAGTACTTTTCCCTGTTGATGAAAATCCATCAATTGCAATTGTAATTTTATTATTCATTTAATATCTTCTATTATCTAAATCTATTTCTAAACTAAATGTACTAATATTAGAGGCTGTATGAAATTTAGAATGTGCATAATTAAACTTAAATCTATTCATTTTAATTCCAAAACCAAAAGAAATTCCGCTAAAAGTTCTAGCGTTTTGTAATTTTAATTCTGCAGCTCTTCTAAAATTATAACCTAGTCTAACATTAATCAAACTTTCAGGAAATAATTCTGCACCTATAACAAAGTGTCTTAAGGTATTTCCAATAAAACCAATTTCTTCCTGAGTGGTATTCCCTTCTAAATCAGTAGAACTATCAGAGGGGTTTGCTACAGAAATATTCCATTGCTGTAAATTATCAAATGTAGCATACCATTTTAATGGTACATATTCTAATTTGTAACTTCCACCTAATGCCAATTCAAAGGGTAACTCTTCTTTAACACCGTTAAAAGATGTTATTTGAGAACCTATATTTCTAGCAACAATTGTAAAAGAAAAAGGTTTATAAGGACTATTATACAATACTGCAATATCAGTAGCAACTCCAATGGAAGAATAATTACTAATATTTGAAGTTATAAATTTTACATTAGAACCTAAGTAGAAATTAGTGTTTGGAAAATTGTAAGCATAACCAATAGATATGGAAATGTCATTAGCCTTAAAATTACCTGTTTCATTTCCTTCTTCATCAGCTCCAATTATAGAACCATAATCTAAATATTTAATACTACCATGAATAATACCAAATCTTCTAGAAACTTCAGTTGCATAAGAAATAGATCCTATATTTATTCCAGCTAAATAGCTAGAATAATTAACGGACAATTTTCTGTCTAAATCACTATTTATAGTTGCAGGATTCCATATTGGCTGATTAATATCATCAATCAAAGTTAAAACTTCACCTCCTAAAGCAATTTGTCTTGCAGAGGTAGAAACATTTAAAAATTGATATACTTTTTCTCCTCCTACTTGAGCTATAGCAGTAACTGATAATAAACAAAAAAAGAAGATGCAAAAAATAAATTTCATAAAATACAAATTAACCAATTATAAAATCAATAACGAAAGTTTTACATAAAAAATATAGTAATAATTGCATTTTATTAAAGCTAAGTTTTATTTATCTAATACAAAAAAGATAATATAAATCGAGATAATAAAACTTTCAACATAAATTATATAATATTAAAGTATAAAACTAAATTTTACACAAACATACTTTCACATAATATAAAGTCGCTTAAATTTGTTAAGAACAATTGAGATGTAATTTTATTATTT
>CAXBIR010000124.1:0-3592 GCA_963975825.1 uncultured Polaribacter sp. | reverse complement strand
CTTGACGGATTTTTTTCCGACCCTTGAAGAGAATCGGATTTATTTCCGAACCTTAAAACACTCTTTCCTTTAGCAGATAATCTTATAAAATTCTGTTGATTTTTACCTTTCTTACATTGGTCAATTAAACCCTTATCTTTTAATTCTTTTATAAAACGATACAAAGTATCTCTCTTTGCAAAAACCAACGGCAAATCTGATAATATTTTAGAATACGCCAACTGATAATACACACCATCTGAAAAAACTTCTGCATTGGCCCATGAAGATAATTCAGAAAATAAATCTAATAAAGCAGCTGCTTTAAAACTTATCTTTTGATCTACACAAACTTTCTGATTAATAACTATATTATACTTCATTTAAATTATTTTTTTCTATTAAAAAACCTTCTTACAACATAACCTCTAAACACACTTACAACAGTAAAAAATAACGTTACTATTAAATTTTTACCAAAACTTGTTTCATAACCAACCAAAGGAAAAATTATAAAAGTTGACAAAAAAGAAACAGAAAAACCAATTAAAGTATTAGTACACGCTTCTATTAAAGATTCTAACTTTGTCTGCATAATTAAGCCGCTAATTCAATTTCATTATTAAAACGATACTGTTTTGTAGCAATTCGTAATTTTGTTCTTAAAACGCTACATTTCTTAAATTTAACACCACAAACTGTTAAAGCATGTTGCACTTTCTTTTCTGGTATTCTAAAATACTTTGCTACTTCAGGTATCTTTTTACCTAACAAAACAATAGACAAATACACTTTTAAAACAGGTATTTTAGTTTCTGTAAAACCAGCCAATTCTAAAGACTGTTCTATCTTTTTAAGTTCTTTTTTCATCTTAGTTATGGTTTGTTGTAAATACGTTGCTGGCATTAGGTTTTAAAACCTTTAAAGTACAATCATAAGAAGCAGGCGTTTTCATTTTAACATCTGGCCAACCTGTAACTTTATTAATTCCGTTTTGCCAATATTTAGCTAGTTTTGCTGGTGTTACTTTGTTTGTAGTACTCATAGTTATTGTTTTTTATTACAGTTTTTACAGTTTTCTATCATTCCAAATTCAGATTCTGGATTGCAAAGTTTTAAAGGATCGCATTTTTTTAATTTCTCAAAAACCGAAACAAAAGGACTTTCACCTGAAACAACCGTTAAAGAAATTCTATCAAATCTACCCTCATTAACATCTTGCCATCTTACACCAGGAACTAAACCACCTCTTGTATAGTTTTTAGGATAAACTTTACCAACTCTACTATTTAAATTTGTTTTTAACATTCTGCTTGCCTTTGTTGTTCGTCTATAATGCTACTTTCTAAATACTTCTTTGTACCTGTTCTTCCGTTTCCTCTACTTACTTGCAAATAAGAGCCAACTTTAGTTTCTGCTTCTCTTAACCAATAAACAGTTACCTTGTATTTTGCAATAGCCGTTTTTCTATCTATCCATTTAACACGCTTGTCTACCTGGCTTTCTAACCTTGCATTAATTGTAAATTCTTCTAAAGCATCTTTACTAACTAAAACCAAATTATTTTCAGTTAAAAACGAAAAAAGTTCTTCTTTACTCATATTTAATTGCTTCTAAAATTGATTCTAATTTTGTTGCCAAAACTTCATCTTCTAATTCTCCTTTATAAAATTGTATTAGTTTAAAACCATTAAGCGTTGCATCTACAGATTTACAGACGTTATAAAACGAACAGATTCCCCCAAATCCTAACTGTAAAAATCCCTTTAGTATAGCGCAACGCTTTTTATATAATGGTTTAACTATTTTCATTTTTTCTAACTTTCACTATTCTTCTTGCAGTTCTTACTCTTCTAACTTCAAAATCTTGATTTGAAGCAATCATAAAAAACTGAATACTTAAAAACACACAACCCAAAACAAAATTTTTAGGATTTTCTAACGTTTGCAAATACTTAACTGCAATACCTACAGAAGTGTTAACCTTCCATTTTTTTCTGATATTAGCAGTATGTTTATGAACAGTACCAGGACTAATAAACAGATCTGCAGCAATCATTTTTTCAGATTTATCTTTTGCAACATGCTCTGCAATCTGATATTCTCTTTTAGTTAGTACAGACATATCTTTTTAATATTTTTTTTAATTTATATTTAGTTTCTGTATCTAGTTTTGCAATTTTATTTGCACACTCTATAATTTTAGGATCTCCAACTCTGTTACCTGCAATTACTTGCGCAACCCAAGCATCTGTTCTATTAAAAGTTTGCGCAATCTCTTTAATTGCACCAAAAGGCATTTTTGCTCTTAAATCTTTACTTCCTTCTAAATACTTTACCATTATTGTAGTACTTTGTTATTAATGGTTTAGTAAACTTAAATAAAACACTATATTTGTAACGTGTTTACTAAACTATGATACAAATATATGTCATTTTATATGAATTTAATTCATTTTATGTCATTTATTTTTAAAATAAAACGCAATAAACTGACTTTCAATATTTTAAATTATGAATTTAGTAGAGTTAATTAGAAAAATAGCAGGAGAAAACAACATTACAGCTTATGAAATTGCTAAAAATACGTCAGTTTCTATCAATACTGTTCGTAATGTTTTAAATAATTCCGAAGTAAAGACAAAACAAAAAACACTTTTAATAATTGTAGATTATTTAGAAAAAGCAATTGTTGGTACAAAAGGAAGTTTAGAATTAAAACCAGCATACCAAAGTAACGTTGCAGAAGCTGGTGCAGAATACAACAAAGATTTTACAAGTTTAAAAATAGACGATAAATTAAATATTATTTATCAGCAGAATTTAGAGCAGAAAAAAACGCTAGAAATATTATCTAGCGCTCTTGGTGGTTTATTATTAGATTTTGAAGATGCAGAAATCTTAAAAAGCAAACAAAAATCTTAAGCATTATTTAAGCTATCTATTACACTTTCTAAAACATTACCAGCCTTAGTAAAGGTTTTACCTAAATCTATTCTATAAGATTTTACAATTTTTTTCCGCTCTTCTAAACTATAAGATTCTTTATTTTCTTTAAAGTTTAAAATATTCAACAACACATTACTACTCATACTTTTTCTTTTTTCTTCTGAAATAAAACAAGGCAATAAGCAATACAATTGCAATGTTTATAACAATTTTTATATCAAAACTATTTACTACATGTTTTCTGGCGTCTAAAACATACAAAGTTAACTGATAAATTAACATTGTAATTGGCACTAAAAATAAAAACCTATAAGAGCAACCTTTAGATTTTATTAATGCAAACACCCAACCAGAAATAGCTACAATAAATAAAGAAACACACCAAACCGCAATACGAAGGGAAGAAAAACCGCTAAAGCCTTTCTTCCCTTTAAAAATTTCTAGATCATGCAAATATGGCAATACCGAAATTATACAAATAACAAATGCTATTAATATATTAAATGTCCTCTTCTTTAATAGAATCTTTGTCAATTGCAGAATATTGTTTGGTAATTATTTCTAAATCTTTATCTGGTTCTTCACAAGCCACTACAATTAATGCAAAAACAAACATTGCAAATAACACTTTTACTACACTTTTAATTTTTTTAGTTTTCATATT
>CAXBIR010000123.1:0-3641 GCA_963975825.1 uncultured Polaribacter sp. | reverse complement strand
GTAATTGTTGCTGGTTTAGATATGGATTTTAAAGGAAATCCTTTTGGGCCAATGCCAGCGTTAATGGCTACTGCAGAGTATGTAACTAAAGTACATGCAGTTTGTACACACACAGGTAATTTAGCACATTATAGTTTTAGAAAAGCACAAAATGACGACATTGTTATGTTAGGTGAAATGCAAGAATATGAGCCTTTAAGTAGAGCTGCATATTATAAAGCTTTACAGAAACAGAAAACTGCCGTTTTATCTACAAAAAACACAGAATCTAATACAAGTAACACCGAATAAAACCTAGCATAGATATGAATAATCACGTTACTGTTTTAGAAATTGATAGCAATGCATTATTGCACAACCTTAACTATTTTAAGCAAAAACTTAAACCAGAAACCAAAGTTTTAGCAGTTGTAAAAGCTTATGGTTATGGTAGCGATGGTATACAAGTTGCCAAATTCTTACAAGATAAAGTAGATTATTTTGCCGTAGCTTTTACCAATGAAGGTGTAGCTTTACGTGAAGCGGGTGTAGAAAAACCTATTTTAGTATTACACCCTCACATACAAAATTTACAATCTATTATAGATTTTAGACTAGAACCTAATTTATATAATTTTAATATTTTTAATGCTTTTCTACAATTAGCAGACGAAACTCCTTTAATGAATTACCCAATTCATATAAAGTTTAATACTGGTTTAAATAGATTAGGTTTTTGGCATACAGATGTTCCTAAAATCTTAAGTCAATTAAAAGAAACAAATCACGTAAAAGTACAATCGTTGTTTTCTCATTTAGCTGCAAGTGAAGATATAGAGGAAAGAGATTTTACTATTAACCAAATTAACAATTTCGCTTACATTGTTCAACAATTTTATAAACACTTAAAATACGAACCAATGTTACATATTTTAAATACTTCTGGTGTGGTAAATTACCCACAAGCACAATTTGATATGGTTAGAATAGGAATTGGTTTATATGGTTTTGGAAATGATAAAGAGGAAACTTCGCAATTAAAAAACACTCATAATTTAAAATCTATTATTTCTCAGATTCATCTAATTAAACCAGGAGAAACTGTTGGTTATAATAGAGCGTTTGTAGCAAAAAGAAATACAAAAACTGCAACAATACCTATTGGTCATGCAGATGGTTTGTCTAGAAGATTAGGAAACAAAGAAGGTTATGTACTAATTAATAACCAAAAAGCACCAATAATTGGTAATGTTTGTATGGACATGATTATGGTGAATGTAACCAAAATAGACTGTAAAGAAGGAGATGAAGTAATTATCTTCAACAGCCAACAAATGATACAAGATATTGCTGATGTTTCTGAAACAATAGTTTACGAAACTTTAACCGCAATTTCTCAACGTGTTAACAAAATGTTAAAATAATAGATTTTTTTATTACTTTAGCAAACTAATTAACTAATTAAAATAAAGTAAGATGTTAAAAGAATTTAAAGAATTTATTACTGGTGGTAATGTAATTGAATTTGCAGTAGCAGTAATTATGGCTGGTGCAATTGGTGCAGTTGTAAAAGGTTTTGTAAGTAATATTGTTATGCCTATCGTAGGTTTATTTACTGGTGGCGTAAGTTTAGCAGATCAAAAACATGTTTTATCTGAAGCAGTTTTAGATGCAGCAGGTAAAGTAGTAACTCCAGAAAATGCAATTACTTATGGTGCTTGGATAGATACAATTATCAATTTAATTATTGTTGGTTTTGTAATGTTTATGATTGTTAAAGCTTATAACAAGACTAAAAAGAAAGAAGAACCAGCTCCAGAAGCTCCAAAAGGACCAAGTCAAGAAGATTTATTAGCTGAAATTAGAGATTTATTAGCTAAGAAATAATAAATTCTTAAAATAATATTTAAAAGTCCAAACTTAATAGTTTGGACTTTTTTTATGCTTAAAAATTAATCCTTTAATATTTCTAAAAAAGAAGCTCTATCTATTTCTTTCGCACCTAAACTTGCTAGATGATCATTATAGACTTGGCAATCTATTAACTTGTAATTATTATTAGTAACTAGATGTATAAATGCTAATTTAGACGCATTAGATACTTTACTAAACATACTTTCTCCGCAGAAAATATTATTTACTTCCACACCATATAACCCACCAACTAAATCATTATTTTGCCAAACTTCTATCGATTTTGCAACCCCAATTTTATGTAAATTAATATAAGCTTGTTCCATATCGTTAGTTATCCAAGTTCCTAAACCATCATTTCTTTCTATGCTTTTACAATTATAAATTACTTCTTTAAAAACAGTATTCTCTGTAATTGTAAATTCTTTTTTATGAATTATTTTTCGCATCGATTTAGAAATTTTTATTTCATCAGGAAACAAAACCATTCTATCAAACGGGCAATACCATACAATAGGATCGTCATCAGAAAACCAAGGAAAAATTCCGTTTTGGTAAGCGAATACTAGTCTTTCTTCAGATAAATCTCCCCCCAAAGCAATAATTCCTTCATCTGTAGTTAATTCATATGGTGGAAATTCTATTTTATCTGTAAGCCAAATCATATTAAAAATGCATATTAATTTAAAGCGAATTTACAGTTTTCTTAAAAAACCGTTAATGTAAAATTCTAATCTTATTTATTTAGATTTTGTTCCTATTTTTGTAAATTCACAAAAACAAATGTCTTCTTGGAAAAAAAGAAAAGAAAAAGAAAGAAAAAAACTGCATTTATAGGCAAAAGACTCCATAATTACTATGGTAGAACTGGCTTTTACTTGTTTGTATGGGAAAGTGTTAAAAAGGCATTTTTACCCATAATACTTGTTGTTATTGGGCTATTTCTTTTTAATAAATATGTGTTTGACATTAATAAAGGTTTAGAAACAATTACAGAAACTTTTTCTAGAGTTGGTATTCTTATAACTTTCTTTATTTCTGAAACAATTTTAGGATTGGTACCTCCAGAAATTTTTATTGCTTGGACAAAGAAAACAGACGACCCAATTATTAATTTATCTCTTTTAGCAACACTTTCTTATGTTGGTGGTTTACTTTCTTATTTTATAGGAAAAATGACTTTAAAAATTGAGTCTGTTAAAAATTATTTAGAAGTTAAAATGGCTGCCAATTTAAAAAACACCAAAAAATGGGGTGGTTTTTTAATCTTAGTTGGTGCATTATTACCTTTGCCTTTTTCTATAGCTTGTTTAGCTGCAGGTATGATAAAATACCCTTTTAGAAATGTAGTATTTTTTGGTTTATTTCGTTTTTTACGATTTGCAATTTATGCTTGGGCAATTTTTAAAGTAGTTACATAAAAAACTTACATTTGCAATATGGGATTAACAAATAACGATATTTTAAAAAAATTACGTGTAGCGCATAAATTACGCGACACAGATATAGTAGAAATTTGCGCTTTAGTAGACTTTAAAGTTTCTAAAGGTGAATTGGGTGCTTTGTTTAGAAATGAAGAACATCCTAAATATGTAGAATGTGGAGATCAAATTTTACGTAACTTCTTAAATGGGTTGGTAATTCATTTACGAGGACCAATGCCTAAAAAGGAAGACAAAAAGAAATAGAAGATATTTTATAAATAAAAAAGAGAGAATTCAATTAATTGAATTCTCTCTTTTTTATTT
>CAXBIR010000122.1:0-3739 GCA_963975825.1 uncultured Polaribacter sp. | reverse complement strand
AAACCTTTATAGAGGTTACAATACCATTGAAGATTTAGTAAAATTAGCTAAACAACCTTTTACTAAAGCAACTGACGAATATATTTATGAAAATGATTTATTTGATATTGAAGAAGAATGCGCTTCTGGTTGTGCAGTATTTTAAAACATACAGCCATAACAGTGAGGTGGCTTTTTTTTAGCAGTTGTTACTAACACCTAATAAAATAACAATTGCCAAACTATAAAACGCTTAAAAACAACTAATTAAAATTTGATTATGAAAAACTATAAATGGCAGATACAAGGTTACGAACATTTAAAAGTAGATGTTTCTGGGGTTATTTATAATACTAAAACTAATAGAGTAAAGAAACTATGTTTAAATGGTTATTCTAGAGGTATTTGGGTTACTAGAACTAAATTCTTAACAAATCCTAATGAGTATTTGGTTTTAAATAAAACACCTGATCCTGTTAATGACTTTGAAAGGCAATTATTAGCGTATAAAAATAATAATTTATTGAAAAAACGGAAAAGTTATGTATATTGAATTTCTTACAAAAGGACTTTAATACACTAGTTAAAATGCAACAAACACCAGAACAATTTAAACAGCAATTAGAAGCAAAGGTTTTGCCTTTGGCTCAAAAATTAGGAACTAGAAACGGTTTTTTTGAGTATTGGTTTACAATTTTACCAAAATGTAAAACACAAAAAGCTGCTTTTGATATTGCTAATTTGTTGCATCTTAAAATTTTTAAAGAAGAAAAGTATATTTCTTATGATTCTTTTCATAAACAAAAAAACAGGTATTTAAAAAGCTTAAAAAATGCATGATCTAGAAAATAAAAAAGATGCAATTGTAATAGATCTTTTTCTTACAGAAGAAAATAATTCTGTTAAAAATATAGCCTTAATTTCTGGCTTGTTAGAAATTACAGTACATGGCATTATAAACAAGTATCTAAAAAACAAAGTGATTAATGAATAATCTTAAAATAATAGCAATAATTATAAGTACTTTTATAATTGCATTGGCAACATCTTTTGTATTAGATTTTATTCCTTTTGCAGAAAACCCTGTAAAATATATGCTTGTTGTTCTATTTATTTTAGTAGAACTGTATTTTGGTTATTTGGTTTATAATCTAGTAACAACTTCAGAAGAGAAATAATAATGAAAAAACCTTATTATAATAATTTTGAAAGACAAATTATTCTAGAAGATAATAGTTTGTCTGCTTCTATAATGAAATTAAACATTGCTTTAAATTCTTTTTTAAAGCGGTTTTTTAGTCCTGTAATTACTCTTTTATATAAAATTACAACCACTTCTAAACAAATGGACTAAAAGTCTATTAAATAAATAGCAAATAGCAACAATTTTACACCGTACAAAAACGGTGTTTAATGTTATTTAAAGCAATTCAACATAATAATTCAACTAGATCTGCAGCTACAACTGTAGGTAATTCTGGTTTTTTAAATTTATTTGGTGGTGCTTCAACAAAAAACGGAACGCCAGTAAATACTTCTTCAGCAAAAACACTTTCTGCTTTTTATAATGGTATTACAATTCTTTGTAATGACTATGCAAAATTGCCAAAAACGGTAATTATTAAAAACGGAAATACTCGTACAAAAGATACTTCACACGCAGTCAATAGATTGCTTAATAAAAGGCCAAACGCTTATATGAGCGCCTTTAATTACGATTCTATAATGATACAATGTGCAATTCTTAAAGGAAACGCATATTCAGAAGTTGTAAGAAATTCAATTACTGGTAATGTAGAATCTAGAAATTTTATTGATGAAAATGACACACCTGTAACTGTAAAAAAGTTTAACGGTAAACTATGGTATCATTTTAATGGTAGGGTTGTAGAAGGTAAAGACATGGAGCATGTAATTGGTTTTTCAGAAAACGGAATTACAGGTATTGGTGTGGTTGCTTATGCTGCAAAATCTTTGGGCGTTGCATTAAGTTCTCAAGAATTTGCAGAAGAATATTATGCATCAAAAGGTGTAGGAATGGCAGTTGTTACGTCTTCTAAGGATATTAATCCAGATGCAAAAAGAAGATATGGTGATGCTATTGAAAAAAGGTTTAATTCATCTACTAATTATAAAGTAGCTGTTATTGAAGAAGCAGAATCTTTTCAGCATATTTCTTTAACGCCACAAGAATCTATGTTTTTAGAAACCAATAAACATGCAATTGGTGAAGTCGCGCGTTGGTTAAACATTCCTTCTCATAAATTAAAAGATACAGAAAACAGTAACTATTCTAATATGGAAAGCCAGAATATAGATCATATATCTAATTCTATTCTTCCTTGGTCTATGAAATTTAGACAAGAACAAAGTGAAAAATTGTTTACAGAATCTGAAAAAGAAAAGGGTTACCAGGTAAATCATAATTCTAATTCTTTGTTAGAATCTGATAAAAAAACACAAGCAGAATTTATTTCTAAAATGCTTAATAATAAAGTATTTGTTCCAAATCAAATTAGAGAAATGTTTGATATGAACCCAATTGAAGGTGGAGATGTTCCTTTAATGCCTTTAAATATGCAAACAGAAGCAGAATATAATTTAAAGTTAGAGAAAATGCAGCTTGAAATTAAAAAAATGAAAAGATGAGTAAGAATAAAGATTATATCGAAAACATAGGAGATGCAGAGCGTAGGTATTTTACAACAACTGTAAATATGCAAAAGCGTGCAGAAGGTGAAGGAGAAGGTAAAGTAATTGAAGGAATGGCTGCTTTATATAACAATGTTACTAGAATTGGTAATTGGTTTGATGAAGAAATACTTCCTGGTGCTTTTGATGATGTGATGCAGGATGATGTTAGGTGTTTATTTAACCATAATCCTAATTTTGTTTTGGCAAGATCTAAGGATGGGCAAGGAACTTTAGATTTAGAATTAACAACTGAAGGTTTAAAATATTCTTATGTAACGCCAAATAGAAGTTTTGCAAAAGATTTAGAAGATGCTATAGAATCTGGTGATGTTTCTGGTTCTTCTTTCTCTTTTAGAATTAAAGAGCAAAAATGGATTCAGAGAGAAGATGATGTGGAATTAAGGCAGATTTTAAAATTTGATGTTTTGTTTGATGTTGCACCTGTAACTTTTCCTGCATATCCAGATGCTACTGTTGGTAAAAGAAGTTTAGAGCGTTTTAAGAGCGATAATAAGCCAACACTTAAAGTAAGAACGAGAAGCGTACAAGAAGCGCAAATTATAATTAATAATAATAAAAAGTAAGATGAAAAAATCAAACGATTTAAAACAAGTTCGCGCTTCTAAAATGACTGCGCAAAAAACTATTGTAGAAACTGCAAAAACAGATGGTGAGAGATCATTAAATGTAGATGAAGAGTCTAGATTTGATGCTTTACAAACAGAAATTGAAGTTTTGGATAAAGAAATTTTAAGAGCAGAACAATTTGAAGCTAATGAAGCTAGAATGTCTGCTTCTAATGGTGTTGTTGTTGGTAAGCCTACTATTGCTACTAAAAAACAAGAGCGTTTTTCTATTTCTCAAATGATTAGAAATGCTTCTGAAGGTACTGCACAAAGAGCAGTAGAAAGTTCTTTAATTGAAAAGGCAAATGAAGAATTAAGAGCAAATGGTAAAGAGGCTGTTTCTGGAAAAAGAATTGCATTGCCTGCAGATATGTTATTTAGAGCGCAATCTGTAACAGGAGATTCTGGTGCAAATGGTGGCGCTTTGGTAGAAACTACAA
>CAXBIR010000121.1:0-3796 GCA_963975825.1 uncultured Polaribacter sp. | reverse complement strand
AAAAAAAAGTAAAACCAAACCAAAAGTTACTTTAAAGAAGGCTTTTAAAACCATTATTTGGCCACGAAAGAATATTGTTTTTTTAGGGTTAATACTTATAATTATTCGCAGTTTATCTGGTTTTGTTTTACCGTTACAAAGTAAAGTTTTGTTAGATGAGGTAGTTCCTAATAAAGATTTTAATCAGCTTTATACTGTAATATTTGTGGTTATAGCTGCTATTTTAATTCAAGCAATTACTTCGTTTTTATTAACCAAAGTTTTAAGTATTCAGGCACAATATTTAATATCAGAACTTAGAGCACAAGTTCAAAAGAAAGTATTGTCTTTACCGATCAGTTTTTTCGATAACACAAAATCTGGCGCTTTAGTTTCTAGAATTATGAGTGATGTAGAAGGAGTAAGAAACCTAATTGGTACAGGTTTGGTTCAATTAATTGGAGGTTCTTTTACAGCAATTGTAACACTTGTAATTTTATTAAGAATGAATGTTTGGATGACACTTTTTACGTTTGTTCCTTTATCCATTTTCGGAATTATAGCTTTAAAATCTTTCAAATATATTCGACCTATATTTAGAGCTAGAGGAAAAATAAATGCAGAAGTTAAGGGGCGTTTAACAGAAACTTTAGGAGGAATTAGAGTTATTAAAGCCTTTAATGCCGAAGAACAAGAAAGTGTAATTTTTGAAAAAGGTGTAGATGATATTTTTCAGAATGTAAAGAAAAGTATGACTGCAACTGCAATAATGACAAGTTCTTCAACCTTTTTAATAGGTTTAGCAACCACAGGAGTTATGGGAATTGGAGGTTATTACATGATGCAAGGAACTATGACTTTTGGAGATTTTATTCAATTTACATTTTTATTAGCATTTATGGTTGCGCCAATTGTACAAATGAGTAATATTGGTAGCCAGTTAACAGAAGCACTGGCAGGTTTAGATAGAACAGAAGAATTAATGAATATGCCTGCAGAAGAAGATGATGAAGAAAGAGATGTTGTTTTAGAAGACATAAAAGGAGAGGTTATTTTTGATAATGTTTCTTTTGAATATGAAGAAGGAAAAGAAGTTATTAAGAATATAAACTTTAGTGTTCCTTCGGGTTCTGTAACAGCTTTGGTTGGTAGTTCTGGCTCTGGTAAATCTACAATTGCTGGTTTATCTGCAACTTTTTTAAATCCTAAATCTGGTACAATAACAATAGATAATCAAGATATGTCTAAAGTAAAACTTTCTAGTTATAGAAAACATTTAGGCGTTGTTTTACAAGATGAGTTTTTGTTTGAAGGAACCATTAGAGCAAATATTATGTTTCCAAGACCAAATGCAACAGAAGCAGAATTACAAAATGCTGTAAAAGCAGCTTATGTAAATGAATTTACAGATCGTTTTGATGATGGTTTAGATACTTTAATTGGTGAACGAGGTGTAAAACTTTCTGGAGGACAAAGACAACGATTGGCAATTGCGAGAGCAATTTTAGCAGATCCTAAAATTATAATATTAGACGAGGCAACATCTAGTTTAGATACAGAAAGCGAGTCTTTAATTCAGAAAAGTTTATCTGAATTGGTAAAAGATAGAACTACAATTGTAATTGCTCATAGATTAAGTACTATTAAACAAGCAGATCAGATTTTAGTTATAGAAGCTGGTGAAATAGCAGAAAGAGGTACGCATGATGAATTGATAGCTAAAGAAGGCAGGTATTTTGATTTGTATACGTATCAAGCAAAAATATAATATAAATTTAGTGTAATTAATTTTTAGTAAAAACGACTTTAGATTTTAGTTGAATTAATTCAAACCAAATTATGAAAAAAATACTTTTATTATTAGTTATTATTGTTGCTGTTTCTTGTAAAAAAGAAACAAAAAAGACTGTTGAAAATAATACAGTTAAAGAAATTAAAAAAGAAAACTTTCCGGAAGAGTTAGGGAAAGTTTTTGAAAAACATGGAGGAATTGATACTTGGAGAGATGCTAAAGTATTATCTTTTAATAAAGGAGAAGAGACAATTACATCAGATTTACAATCTAGAAAAATTGTTATCTCATCTCCGAAATATTCTTTAGGTTTTGATGGTAAAACAGTTTGGTTAGATGAAGCAGAAGAAGGTTCTTTTAAAGGAAATCCTTCTTTCTATCACAATCTTTTCTTTTATTTTTATGCAATGCCTTTTGTTTTATCAGATGATGGAATTATTTATGAAAAAACAGCAGATTTAGTTTTTGAAGGAGTAAACTATCCTGGTTTTAAAATTTCGTTTAAAGCAAATAAAGGAAGTTCTCCAGATGATAATTATAAATTGTATTACAATCCTAAAACATATCAAATGGAATGGTTAGCGTATACAGCTACATTTAATTCTAAAAAACCAAGCGATAATTTTAATATTATTAGATATAATAATTGGAATACTGTAAATGGTTTAGTGTTACCAAAAGCAATTACTTGGTATAAAAAAGACGAAAACGGTTTACCAACAGAACCAGCAAGACCAGCTACAGAATTTACTTTGCCTTTATTAAGTAAAGCTAAATTAGCAGATTCTTTCTATGAAAAGCCAGTAAAATAAAACAGTTATTTTAAGTGTAGTATAATTTTATTATAAACAGATACATAATAATCATGAAACCTCGGGAGCAAAACGTTTTCGAGGTTTTTTGTGTCTTTTAAAACTTTTAAATTGAATAATTTAATGTCATCAACTTCTTCTTCTTGAATTTTTAAAGTTGATAAAGGAGCTTTTAATTCTGCAATAAAAATATGATGATGTTCGTTGTCAATTATTCCGTTTTTATGAGAAACCTGATGAATTCTTGTACCAATTTTAATCAGGTCTTTTTCTTCTAATTCTAGACCAATTTCTTCTAAAACTTCTCTTTTTGCTGATGTTAAAATACTTTCTCCTGCGCCAATATGTCCTGCAACAGAAATATCCCACAAACCAGGGAAAACCTTTTTAGTTAATGCTCTTTTTTGAAGTAGTATTTTTTTATCTGAAGTAAAAAGCCAAATATGCACAGTTGCATGGAACCAACCATTTTTATGGGCTTCAGATTTTAAGGCAGTTTTGCCTGTTGGTTTACCATCTGATGTTAAAATATCAATAATTTCATCCATTTATAAACAAGATTTTATACAGTTTACTAATTTTATAAAATCTTCTTTTGTGTTGTATAAATGACAAGAAAGTCTAATGTAGTTTCCTCTAAATGAAATAAAAATATTTTCTTGATTCAATTTCGTTTTTAATTTTTCTACATTTAGTTCTTTAGGTAATTCTACACCAAATAAATGATGTGCTCTATCATTAGAATTTTCAATAAAACAATCAATTTTTTCTAACTCTAAAACAACTTCTGTTGTAATTTCTCTACAATAATTTTGAATAGCTTCTGGAGACCAGTTTAAAACTTGTTTTAAAGCGGCAATTTGCATTTTCATATAAATAAAACTTCCATGTTCTCCAACAGAATATCTATTTGCTAAAGGTTTGTAGTTTTTTTCATAAGAAGTTAGACCTCCCATGTTTTCGCTATTTAAACGATTAGACCAGTTTTCTTCAATAGGATTTCCGTTATCAAAATATTTTCCAAAATATGCGTAACCGCAACCATAAGGTCCAAATAACCATTTGTAACCAGCGCAAATTAAAGCGTCTGGTTTTATTTCTTTTACAGAAAATGGTAAAGCTCCAATAGATTGACTTCCATCAATAATTAATAAAGCGTTTTCTTGTTTTGCTTTTTTACTGATAGCTTTCAAATCAAATAAAGTTCCGTTTG
>CAXBIR010000120.1:0-3844 GCA_963975825.1 uncultured Polaribacter sp. | reverse complement strand
ACTTCTGGTCTAGGACCTACAAAACTCATATTTCCAATAAACACGTTTATTAATTGAGGCAATTCGTCTAGTTTATATTTTCTTAAATAATAACCAACCGAAGTTATTCTTGAGTCTCTACCCCCAACAGTTAACAGCCCTTGTTTATCTGAGTGTAGCTTCATAGTTCTAAATTTAAAAATCTTAAAATCTTTATTATTTCTCCCAACTCTAAGCTGTTTATAAAAGATAGGTCCTTTAGTCGTTAATTTTATAGCAATAGCTATAAACAGGAAAACAGGAAACATAATTAGCAAGCCTATAAAAGAAAATATAAAGTCGAATAATCTTTTAAGCATTACTTTTTATTTTTTCAACCGCAAAAACAACTGCGCTAACAACCTCTTTTATTTGTTCTGTTGATAATGAATAATATACAGGTAAAGAAATTTCACATTCCCATATGGATTCAGCTAAAGGGTAATCATTTAAAGTATATCCTAATCCTTTATAAAATGAAAGTAATGGTAAAGGTTTGTAGTGAACATTCACAGAAACATCTTGATTAAAAATTTCTTGAATTATTAAATTTCTTTGCGCTAGCGTTATATCTTTTATTCTTAATAAGTATAAGTGATAAGAAGATTCTCTTTTTTTGTCAACATAATGAGGGATAATTGCCCATTTATGATTGCTTAATAACGCTGTATATTCTTTAAAAATTCTTTTCCTAAAAGGAAGTGTTTCTGATTCATATCGATCAAATTCTACCAAACCAATAGAGGACAAAATATCTGTCATATTACATTTAAAACCTGCATCTATAACATCATACTCCCAACTACCTTTTTGCGTTTTGGCCAATGCATCTTTATTCTGTCCATGAAGAGACAATGTATTTAATTGTTTATATATTTCAGCATTGTCAAATGGTTTTGGCAAATTGATACAAATTGCGCCACCTTCTGCTGTCGTTAAGTTTTTTACTGCGTGAAATGAAAAAACGGTGAAATCAACTTCAGAACCAACATTTAATCCTTTATATTTTGCTCCAAATGAATGTGCTGCGTCAGATAGAATCATAATTCTACCAAGTTTTTCTTGATTTTCTGATTGTGGATTAAATTTTGCTTTTACCGAAGGTTTATTTACAATTTCTTTTAACTCATCAAATTGAATAGGTAATCCCCCAACATCGACAGGAATTATAGCTTTAGTTTTAGAGGTTATATATTTTTCAATTTTAGAAACATCTATTCCAAAATCTGAATTCATATCTACCATAATTACTTTAGCACCTCTATGAATTACGATATTAGCAGTTGCACAATATGTGTAAACAGGTACTATAACTTCATCACCTTCCTTTATGCCAAACCAGTATAAAAGTAATTCTGCTCCGGTTGTCCACGAGTTAACTGCAAGCACATTAGAAACACTACAATAATTAGCTATTTTTTTTTCAAATAATTTTGTTTTTGGCCCCGTAGTTATCCAACCAGACCTTAAAGCGTCTGCAACCTCGTTTATTATTTTATCATCTATTCTTGGTGGCGAAAATGGAATCATATATTCTTTATTAATTTAAACATTTTTCTATCCGGGTAAGTTACAAAATCATAAAATACTTCATACCCCATAGATTTATAAAACTTTAATACAGCAGTATTGCTATTATAATCTGTGGTTAAAGATATTCTTTTTATCTCTTTATTTTTAATGTTTTTTTCAAAATCTAAGATAAGACCTTTTCCTATACCTAAACCTTTTTTTTCTGCTAAAACCCCAATAGAAAGTACTTCTGCATAATCCCCATTATCTTCTGGATGTGCCTTCTTTTTTAAGTTTTTTAAAAGACGTATAATGGCTTTTGGCTTAGAGAAAAAAATACCTAAAGCTTGTAATGTAAAAGCTGGCATATTATTTAAAATCAACTTTTTATGAAAACCTATAGAAGATAAAGAACCAAAACAGAACCCTACAATAATATTTTCTTCATCCACTGCACAAATAGAAATAGCATCTTTAGATTTTATACATGATTTATAATAGGTTATTAAAAATGATTTACCAAGTGAACTTAGAAAAAAATTTTTAAATGTTTTTAAATGTACAGCAGCTATTTCTTCTGCTTCTACCAACTTAGGTTTGCGATATTTAATCATTTTATTTAAAGTGCCTTATTTATAATTTGTGTAACTTTAGATAGATTATTTTTCTTAGACAAATACTCCATTGCATACTCAAAGCCTTTAATACCTTTCTCTTGTAAACTGTATTTTTGTAATCCTGCAACTTCAAACATTTTTCGTCTAAGTTCTTCGGTATTTTCTGGTGAAACTACCCAACCACAATCAGACTCTATAAGAACTCTAGCAGTATCGCTATCTAAATCTACAGCACCAATAATTGGTTTTTTAGAAAACATATATGCTGGTAATTTAGAAGGTATAGAACTCGAGGCTGCCCCTTTTTTTATTGGCAATAACATAACGTCTGCTAAGTCTTGAATTTCTGGCACTTTGCCATCTGGGACATTTAAAAACTGAATATTTAAAAAATTAGATTTTGCTACTATTTTTTGTAAATCTTCTTTTTTAGAACCAGAACCTGCAATTATTAATTTACTGTTTGTAATATTTGCGCTTATAAAAGCATCAATAATTAAATCTACACCTGCAACTGGCCCAATATTGCCCAAATACATAAAAGTAAAATCTTTTTGAATACTATTTTCTTTTGGCACATAAGATGTAAAAGAAGCTTCATTTTGCCAATTCTGTACAACTTCAATCTTACTTTCTGTTATGTTTCTAGTTTTTGAAAGATAATTTTTCATTTTGCTAGAAATTGCAATAATCTTAAAAGAGTTATTTAAAACGAACTTATCTATTGGCAAAAACATAAAATTTAAAAACCTACTTGCCTTTGGTAATTTATTAGATAAGGATTCTGGATACACGTCTTGCACATGAGTTACTACCTTTATTTTATATTTTTTGGCTGTTTTTACAATATAATACTGCGAAAATATAGGCCATGAATTCATATAGACAACATCTATATTTTTATGATTTTCAGCAATATATTTTTTACAAGCAATACCAAAACTGTAACTCTCTCTAAGTCTACCAATTGCACTAGACTCAGGACATGTATAAGAATCTAAGTTAATTAATTTATACTTTTTATGCTTGTTTCTGTCTTTATGTAAATTAAACCCAAAAGGTCTAGTTGGTTTAGGAGCAATAACAGTTACGTTATGCAGACCAGATAAAGCTTCAGCCAAATCTTCTGATAATTTTGCAGAAACAACAGGTTCCGGAGGAAAAACTGCTGAAATAATGAGTATTCTTTTCAGTTGATTCATTAGCAAAAAATATCAGTAGAATTAAAGGATTTGATATATTTTTGACTTAAATCATAAAGTTTATTATTGTTATATCCGATAAACTTTATTTCATTAAAAACAGCCGCTTCGTAGTCATTTATAGAATCTCCTATCAAACACACACTTTCTTTATTGTATTGATATTTTTGAATCAAAGTTTCTACAAGTTGTTTTTTTGGAGTAGGAGATCCATGTATAGAAATAAAATATTGATCCATTCCCAACTCTTTATTTAAAAATCTCAACTCTTCTTGATCTGAACCAGAAACAACATGAAAATTATACTTTTTATGATTATTTTTTATAAACTCAACAGAATCTTTAATTAAGTTTTTTTTATTGGTTAATTCTTTTTTCATTAAAATTGAAAACTTATTTGCATATTCTAGAACTACTTCTTCTGTAATGGATTGTCCTAATAGTTCTTCAAAAAAGTATCGAATCTTAACATATCTAGAAAGGCCTCCATTTATT
>CAXBIR010000119.1:0-3944 GCA_963975825.1 uncultured Polaribacter sp. | reverse complement strand
TACACTTTAGTACCATCTGCTTTAAAACGCTTTCTAGCTCTAATTTTCTTAGCACTTGTCCATGCAAAAGATAAGGCAGAAATTATAACCCCAACAAATACTGCAATGGCTAAATCGAAAAATACAGTTACAGCAGACACTATAATTAATACAGCTGCATCTGACATTGGTATTTTCTTTAAAATTCTAAAACTAGACCAAGCAAAGGTTTCTATAACCATCATAAACATTACACCAACTAAGGCAGCAATAGGTACTTGTTCTATGTATTTATCTGCAAATAAAATAAAAGTTAATAAGGTTAATGCCATCATAACACCAGATAAACGTCCACGTCCACCAGCATTAATATTGATAACCGTTTGCCCAATCATACCACAACCACCTGTACCACCAAACAGTCCGCTAACAATATTACCAGCGCCTTGGGCAACACATTCTTTATTTCCGTTTCCTCTAGACTCTGTTAATTCGTCTACCAAATTCATGGTCATTAACGTTTCTATTAAACCAACAGAAGCCGCTAAAAATGCATAAGGTGCAATAAACTTTAAAGTATCTAAATTAAAAGGAAGGTTGCTCCATAATTCTAAAACGTTTAAGTTTTTAGAAAGCTCTGCAATTCCGTTTAAACCTGCTCCTCCTCCATCTCTAATAAAATCTCCTACATTAATAGAACCCAATCCACTAAAAATTGAAATTAAGGTTACTATTAAAATGGCAGTTAATGCCGCAGGAATTTTTGTGGTAATTTTTGGCAATCCCCAAACGATAAACATGGTTAGTAAGACCAAACCAATCATTACATACAAAGTTTCCCCTTGCATGGTTGTTTTAACAACACCACTATCTTTTACAGAATAAAAGCCTTCTTCTGATGCGTTAAAAACCACTTTTTTAGTGTTTACGTCAAAAACCTGACCATCTGATAATAGAAAGACTGCTTCATTGGTACTACTATTTTTTACAGTTGTACCTTCTATGGTAAACAATACCGTATTAGATGTTACATCTTTAACTTGATTGTTAGAGACATTATATACCAATTCTTTAGAAGAGGTGTTACGCATGTTTTGTCCAAAGTAATCTTTCTTATTTTCTTTAAACATACCTAACTGTGCCATAAAAATAACAATGGCTAAACCGTTTACAAACCCCATCATTACTGGGTGTGGTATTAAACGCACAAACTTACCTAGCTTAAATAAACCCGCAAATATTTGTATAATCCCCATTAAAACAACAGCAGCTAATAGATAAAAGTAGCCCATATTTTCTACAGGATTGTCAAACAACAAACCTTTTGCGTGTCCTTCTTGTATCATATGTACAAAAATAACTGCTACAGCACCTGCTGCTCCAGAAATTAAACCTGGTCTACCACCAAAACTTGCTGAAATAATACCCACTACAAATGCACCAAACAAGGCAACAATAGGACTAATTTGTGCTACAAAGGCAAAGGCTACCACTTCTGGTATCATTGCAAGAGAAACCGTTATACCTGCAAGTACATCATCTTTTGCATTTGGTAATATTTTTTTAATAAATTCAGTCATGTTTTTTGTGCCTTTTTAGAAGTCGGCAAAGATAGAATGTTTTTCGAGAATATCACATATTCAGGTAAGTATCATACACCAATTCTATATTTTTGTATGTATTTTGAAGCGCTTTTGCTACTTCTACTTTGTTCTTAAAAGCTACTTCTGTAATTCCTTCTTCTAATTGCGGAATTAATTTTTCATCGTAATCAGAACTCATTAAAAACCAAAACGTTTCTTTCAACTTCATGCCGTCTTGAAAATAAACATGATAGGTTGTTAACAAAGGTTTTATCAACTTTAATTTATAAATACCACATTCTTCTTCTACTTCTCTAACCGCAGTTTCTTCTATAGATTCTCCTGCTTCTATTCTACCTTTGGGTAAATCCCATTTATTAGATCTGTAAATAAAAAGAATATCTTTATTAGGATTAAGAACCAAACCACCAGCTGCAGAAACAATATGAAAAGTACTTAAAAAATACTTCCAACCGTTTTCTAAATCAGGCGTATACAAATTAATACCTTTAATATTTCTGTTTTTAAGCTTATGAACAATTTCTGCAGTTACACTATTCTTAAGAATGAGTACAGGATAGTTGTTCACTTTTTTTTGTGAAGATGTTAAAATAATTGGCTTATCATTTACAAAAACTTTATACATTTGCGGTATGATTTTAAACAAAGATACGGCAAAAAAAACAGCTGAACTTTTACTGCAGGTAAAAGCAATAAAGCTAAACCCAAACGACCCGTTTAATTGGGCATCGGGTTGGAAATCGCCAATATATTGCGATAATAGAGTGACACTTTCTTATCCTCCAGTTCGTATTTTCTTAAAAGAAGAAATTGCAAAAATTGTAGAGAAAGAGTATGGTAAACCAGATGTAATTGCTGGGGTTGCTACTGGTGCAATAGCAATTGGTATTTTGGTGGCACAAGAGTTAGGTGTTCCTTTTATTTATGTAAGACCAGAACCAAAAAAGCATGGTAGAAAAAACCAAATTGAAGGACATTTAGAAAGTGGACAAAATGTGGTGGTTATTGAAGATTTAATAAGTACTGGTAATAGTAGCTTAAATGCGGTAGATGCTTTAAAAGAAGCAGGTGCTGTTGTAAAAGGTATGGTGGCTATTTTTTCTTATGGCTTTGAGGTAGCTTCTAAAAACTTTAAAGAGAAAAACGTAGGTTTGGTTACTTTAAGTAATTACGAAAGCTTACTAGAACAGGCTCTAGATAGCAGTTACATTTCTGAAAAAGAATTAAGTACCTTACACGAGTGGAGAAAAGAACCAAGTACTTGGAAACAATAAAATAAATAGACAAATATGAATATTGAAGGAAATACAGTGACCATAGAAAAATCTCAAGAAGAATTATTTAACTTTTTTAGTGATTTAAATAACTTTGAACAAATAATGCCAGAAAACATTAATAAGTTTGAAGTTGATGGAGACTCTTTCTTATTCGGTTTGCCTGGTATGCCAGAAATTAGATTGGTTTTAAAAGAAAAAACACCTTTTTCTAACATTACTTTAGGTGCAGCAAGTAGCAAATTATCTTTTTCTTTAATTACAAACATTACTGTAATTGAAGAAAACAAAAGTGAAGTTTCATTAACATTTGATGGTGAGTTTAATGCGATGATGGCAATGATGGTAAAGAAACCATTAACCAAATTTGTAGATACTTTAACAGAAAATATTGGTAAACTTTAAAGAAAAGAAACTTCTTTAATTCCGAATTCTTCTGTGGTTTCATCATCTAATTCTATTTGAATTTTACCACTATTAGAAATTCCGCGAATAATACCCATAAATAAAACATCGTTACTATTTTTAAACATAGTAGGGATGTTTTTTTTATACAACACATTTAAATATGCAACTTCTAAGGCATTAAAATCTTTAGCGTTTAGCATTGTTATTTTTAACTGTAACTTAGCTATAATCTTTTTTAGAAGTTCGTCTAAATTAAAATCAACACCACTAATCAACTTTAAAGAACTTGCCTTTTTTAATGATTCTGAAAAAATAGTTTGATTTACATTTAAACCAATTCCAATAATTGAAGAAGAAATATTAGCTCCTTTTAAACTATTTTCAATTAAAACACCACATATTTTCTTGTTTCCTGACAGAATGTCGTTAGGCCATTTAATAGAAACTAAAGGAATATTCTCTGCTATTAAAGCTTCATAAATAGCTAAAGAAACGGCAAAATTTAAATACTTTTTATTAGCAACAGCTAAGTCTTTAAAAGAAACAAAAGTGCTAAAAATCAAGTTCTTATATGGTTCAGACTCCCAACCACTACCCTGTTGCCCTCTTCCGTTTAACTGAGTATCTGCAGCCACAATTGTGTAATTTTCTAGAGCAGAATTGGTTGCCATTTCTTTTA
>CAXBIR010000118.1:0-4117 GCA_963975825.1 uncultured Polaribacter sp. | reverse complement strand
TTTTAGGTATTTTAAAACCAAGTAGTAGTTAATTAAAAAAAGAACAAGACCAAAAAAATGGTCTTGTTTACTTCATTGCAGCTCTTTAAAGAGCTGAATTATTTATAATAATAATCCCCCAAAAATTAGAATAAATTTTGAAGCACCTTAAATGTACAAATAGGTATTAAATTAATCTTGTAAATAATCGTAGTTGCTGTTTTTTAATATTCCTTTTATTACAGAAAACTCTTCTTTAAAATAATCTTTGAAAGATTTTGAGGTAAAAGATTTAAAATCTTTTGCAAAATGAGATTCGTCATAATAATCGTACATATAGATTAAATCTTTTAAATCTATTTCTTTACTTTCATACGCTCTCATTAACTTTTTAAAACGATGAATACGAATGTATTTAGCAGGTGTTAAACCAACCATTTTTTTAAACTGAGTTTCTAGTGTTTTTTGTCCGAAAGGTAAATCTTCTAATAAATCTGTTACAGAAATCATACCTTCTTTAGATTGAATGATATTTATAACATTATCAATAGCAATTGTATTTTTGTTTTCAATTAAAGGTAATTCTAACAGAAAGTTTTCTAAATTTTCTAATACATTTTCAAAATCATCTTTATGATTTATAAAAATTTCTTCAAACTTCTTAGATAAGTCTTTATCTATAGAATTAAAAGGTAAATACTTATTTGTTAGTTTAGAAACATCTAGGTTGGTTAGTTTATGAAGTGTAGTGGCTTTAAAACTAATACCACAAGCAAAACCTTTTTCTGTTAAACTAAATTTGAAAGATCTATTAAATTGTCCGTAAATAATTAAATTTTTTATTACGATTTCATCTTTATCTATTATAACTTTCTGACCATCAGTATATATATAAGCAATTCCAGAAAAGGTTAAAGGTAAAATAATAGATTCTAAAGGAACCACTTCATCTGGGTAAGATAAATGGTAAAACTCATTAATTAAATGAGAGGTTTTTTTAATATCAAAATAATTAAATTCCATAGAATACAATTTTCTATCCTAAAAATAATAAAAAAAAGTATTCTATGAAGCTAATTTAAATAATTATTTTTTATTTTCTATCCACTGTTTTGCATTAACAAAAGCTTCTAACCAAGGTGAAACCTCGTCTTTTCTGTTAGTTGGGTAATTTGCCCAGTTCCATTGAAAAGTAGAGCGCTCTATATGTGGCATTGTAACTAAATGACGACCAGTAACATCACACATCATAGCTGTGTTAAAGTCTGAACCATTTGGGTTATTTGGGTAACCTTCATAACCATATTTAGCAACAATGTTATAGTTTTCTTCAGATTCTGGTAAGTTAAATTTACCTTCTCCGTGAGAAATCCAAACACCTAATTCTGTTCCTGCTAAACTAGATAACATTACAGAATTGTTTTCTTGCACTTTTACAGAAGTAAAAGAGCTTTCGTGCTTTTTAGAGTTATTGTGAACTAATTTACCATGTACTTTATGATCTGGATTAATTAAATCTAATTCCATCCATAATTGTGCACCATTACAAATACCAACAGACAAAGTATCTTCTCTTTTAAAGAAGTTCTTTAAAGCTGTATTTGCTTTTTCATTGTATTTAAATGCTCCTGCCCAACCTTTTGCAGAACCTAAAACATCTGAATTAGAAAAACCACCAACTGCACCAATAAATTGAATATCTTCTAAAGTTTCACGTCCAGAAATTAAATCTGTCATGTGCACATCTTTTACGTCAAAACCTGCCAAATACATTGCATTTGCCATTTCACGCTCAGAATTTGAACCTTTTTCACGAATAATTGCCGCTTTTGGTTTTGCTTCTTTAGTATTTATTTTTGGTAATTTTCCGGTAAAGTTTTCTGGAAACTTATAAGTTAAAGGTTGTTTTTTATAATTATCAAATCTGTCTTGAGCTAAGTTATTAGCTGTTTGTTTTTGATCTAATAAAAATGAAGTTTTATACCAAACATCTCTTAATTCAGCAACATCAAAAGAGAAATTATCTTCATTATTTTTAATAGTTACTTTTCCAGAATTATTTGCAGTACCAATGTTAAAGACGGTAATTCCCATTTCTTCAAAAGCCTCTTCAATAGAAGCATCTGCTTGAAAAACAATTCCTGAATTTTCAGAAAATAGCACTTTTATAGAATCTTCTTCATTTAATTCAGAAATATTAAAATCTGCACCTAAATTAACATCAGCAAAACACATTTCTAATAATGTAGTTATAAAACCACCAGAAGCAATATCATGACCTGCCTTAATTTTATCTGCTTTTATTAATTTTTGAATTGTATTAAATGTCTTCTTTACATAAGATGAATTTGTAACATCTGGCGTTTCATTACCTATAGTATTTAAAGTTTGGTTAAATGAACTTCCACCTAATTTATATTCGTCTTGAGAAATATTGATGTAGTAAATATTTCCTTGATCTACTTGTAAAAGAGGTTCTACAACTTTACTAATTTCACTACAGTTTCCTGCAGCAGAAATAATAACTGTTCCAGGAGAAATTACTTCATCATTTGCATATTTCTGCTTCATAGATAAAGAATCTTTTCCAGTAGGAACATTAATTCCTAATTCTATAGAAAATTCTGAAACTGCTTGTACAGCTTTGTATAAACGAGCGTCTTCACCTTCATTTTTACAAGGCCACATCCAGTTTGCAGAAAGAGAAACACTTTTTAAGTTTTCTTTTAATGGTGCCCACATAAGGTTAGTTAAAGATTCTGTAATAGCATTTCTACTACCAGCTTCTGGACTAATTAATGCAGAAATAGGAGCATGCCCAATAGATGTTGCAACACCTTCTTTACCATTATAATCTAATGCCATTACACCAACGTTGTTTAACGGTATTTGTAACGGACCAACACATTGTTGTTTGGCAACTTTACCACCAACACATCTGTCTACTTTATTTGTTAACCAATCTTTACAAGCCACAGCTTCTAATTGTAAAACTTGTTTTAAATAGATTTCTAAGTTTTTAGTTTTATAACGTGGGTTTTTATAATTTCTGATAACATTTGTATCTGTTAATATTGTTTTAGGTGAAGAACCAAACATATCTTCTAAAGCTAAATCCATTGGTTTTTCACCTGTAGTTTTAGATTCAAAAGTAAAACGATTGTCTCCTGTAACCTCCCCAACAGTATACATTGGAGAACGTTCACGTTCTGCAATTTTCTGTAGAGTGTCTATGTGCTTATCAGAGATTACTAAGCCCATTCTTTCTTGAGACTCGTTTCCAATAATTTCTTTTGCAGATAAAGTAGGGTCTCCAACAGGTAAAGCATCTAAATCAATCTTTCCACCAGTATCTTCAACCAATTCAGACAAACAATTCAAATGTCCTCCAGCTCCATGATCATGAATAGATACAATAAAATTTTCTTCACTTTCTACCATGCCACGAACTGCATTTGCAGCACGTTTTTGCATTTCTGGGTTAGAACGTTGTACAGCATTTAATTCAATTCCCGAAGCAAATTCTCCTGTATCTGCAGATGATACAGCTGCACCACCCATACCAATTCTGTAGTTTTCTCCACCAAGAATTACAATTTTATCGCCTTCTTTTGGTGTATCTTTTAAAGCTTGGTCTGCTTTTCCATATCCAATTCCACCAGCTTGCATAATTACTTTATCAAAACCAAGTTTTCTTGCTTTTGCAGTACTAGAAGAAGAATTTTCTTCATGTTCAAAAGTTAAAACAGAACCAGTAATTAAAGGTTGCCCAAATTTATTTCCAAAATCAGAAGCTCCGTTAGAAGCTTTTATTAAAATATCCATAGGAGTTTGGTATAACCAATCTCTAGCTTCAAATTTATTTTCCCAATATCTTGTGTTTTTAACAGCGTCTATAGAAGCTTCTAAACGAGAGTAAGAAGTCATGTAAACAGCTGTTCCTGCCAAAGGTAAAGAACCTTTTCCTCCAGCTAAACGATCTCTAATTTCACCTCCAGAACCTGTTGCAGCACCATTAAAAGGTTCTACAGTTGTAGGGAAATTATGTGTTTCTGCTTTTAAAGAAATTACAGATTCATAATCTTCTGTTTGGTAAAAATCTGGTTTATCTGCTGTTTTAGGAGCAAATTGCTCTACT
>CAXBIR010000117.1:0-4186 GCA_963975825.1 uncultured Polaribacter sp. | reverse complement strand
AGTAACATCAATAATTTCTGTTACTTCAATACCTGCATTATGAATAGATCTAATAGCAGATTCTCTACCATTACCTGGACCTTTAACGTAAACTTTTACTTTACGTAAACCAGCTTCTTTTGCAACGTTTGCACAATCTTCTGCTGCTAATTGAGCTGCATATGGAGTATTCTTTTTAGAACCTCTAAAACCCATTTTACCTGCAGATGACCATGAAATTACATCACCTTTTTTATTTGTTAAAGAAATAATGATATTATTGAAAGATGCAGTTACGTGCGCTTCTCCAGTAGCTTCAATTATTACTTTACGTTTTTTTGAACTTGCTTTTGCCATAATTATTCAGTTTTAGTAATTTAGTTTTCTAATTTTATAGTAAAACTATGTATTAGATCTTTATTACTTATCTAACTTATTTTTTCTTGTTAGCTACAGTTTTTCTCTTACCTTTTCTTGTACGAGAGTTGTTCTTAGTTCTTTGCCCTCTTAAAGGAAGACCTAGTCTATGACGAATTCCTCTTTGACAACCAATGTCCATTAAACGTTTAATGTTTATCTGAACTTCAGAACGTAATTCACCTTCAATTGTGAAAGATCCAACTTGTTCTCTAATTGCTGCGATTTGATCATCAGTCCAGTCTTGAACCTTAATACTTTCGTCTACTTTTGCTTCTGCTAAAACTTTTTTAGCTCTGCTGCTTCCAATACCAAAGATGTAAGTTAAAGCAATAACCCCTCTTTTATTCTTTGGAATATCAATACCTGCTATTCTTGCCATTACCCTTGTCTTTGTTTAAATCTAGGATTTTGTTTATTAATTACGTATAATCTACCTTTTCTGCGAACTATTTTGCAGTCGGCACTTCTCTTTTTAACTGATGCTCTAACTTTCATCTGTTTTGTTTTTTTTTTAGTATCTGTAAGTAATTCTTGCTTTTGATAAATCGTAAGGACTCATTTCTAATTTCACCTTATCTCCAGGTAATAATTTGATATAATGCATACGCATTTTACCAGAAATGTGTGCCGTAACAATATGTCCGTTTTCTAATTCTACACGAAACATTGCATTAGATAATGCTTCTGTAATTGTTCCGTCTTGTTGAATTGCTGATTGTTTAGCCATATTATTTAGTCGATTTTCTATTGCTATTCCCCGCTTTCATTAAACCATCATAATGATTATTTAATAAATACGAATTAATTTGTTGCATTGTATCAATTGCTACACCTACCATAATGATTAATGATGTTCCTCCATAAAACATTGCCCAACCTTGTTGCACTCCAAATTGAGATACAATTGCTGGTAAAATAGATAATGCTGCTAAAAATAAAGATCCTGGGAAAGTTATTCTAGATAACACACTATCTAATCTGTCTGCAGTGTCCTTACCTGGTCTAATTCCAGGAATAAAACCACCACTTCTCTTTAAATCCTCAGCCATTTTATTCGTTGGAATTGTAATAGCTGTATAGAAATAACTAAAAATAATGATCAATAAAGCAAATATAACATTATACTGCCAACCATTAGGATCAGTTAAACCTACTAAAGCAGGAAACTTTTGACCTAATGCTAAAGGCAAGAACATAATTGCTTGTGCAAAAATAATTGGCATAACACCAGCAGCATTTAATTTCAAAGGAATATAATCTCTTGAACCAGCTACATTTTGTGTATTACCTGCAACAGTTCTTCTTGCATATTGTACTGCAATTTTACGTACAGCAGTTACTAGAAGAACAGTTAATAATATTACTACAAACCAAACAATAATTTCAATCAAAACCATCATTAAACCACCTGCTCCTGCATTTTCAGTTTTAGAAACGAATTCTTGTAAAAATGCTGCTGGAAAGTTAGCTATAATACCAACTGTAATTAATAATGAAATACCATTACCAATACCTTTATCAGTAATACGTTCTCCTAACCACATTGCAAAAATTGTACCTGCAGTTAAAATAATAATTGAAGAAATCCAAAATGTAACACCACTAACTAAAAAAGCTTCTGGTGGCAAATTGAATTGAGTTTTAATAGCCGTAATATAAGTTGGTGCCTGAACCAAAGTAATAACTATTGTTAACCATCTTGTTATTTGTGTAATCTTTTTTCTACCACTTTCGCCATCTTTTTGTAATTTCTGTAAATAAGGAACCGCAATTCCCATTAACTGAACTACAATAGAAGCAGAAATGTATGGCATTATACCAAGAGCCATTACTGACGCCCTAGCAAATGCCCCACCTGTAAATGCATTCAATAAACCTAAAAGACCTCCCGAAGTACTTTCTTTTAATGCTGATAGTTGTAATGGATCTATTCCAGGTAATGGAACAGAAGCCATAAAACGATAAACAGCAATTAAACCGATAGTAAGAAGAATCTTATTCTTTAATTCTTCAATTTTGAAAATGTCTTTTAGCGTATTAATAAAATTCATCATTTACGTGTTCTTATAAAGCAACAGCCTCTCCTCCAGCTGCTTCAATAGCTGCTTTTGCTGATGCTGTAAATTTATGTACAGTTATATTTAATTTAGTTTTTAACTCTCCATTACCTAAAATTTTAACCAGGTCATTTTTACCTGCTAATCTATTAGCTATTAAGATATCTAAACTTACTGTATCTGTTATTTTTCCACTATCTACTAAAGATTGTAACTTATCTAAGTTTATACCTTGATATTCCTTACGGTTTATGTTAGTAAAACCAAATTTAGGTACACGTCTTTGAAGTGGCATTTGCCCTCCTTCAAAACCAATCTTTTTAGAATAACCAGAACGAGATTTCTGTCCATTGTGACCTCTTGTTGCAGTACCACCTTTTCCAGATCCTTCACCTCTTGCAATTCTTTTTCCTTTTTTAATGGAACCTTCTGCGGGTGTTAAATTATGTAAACTCATTTTTTTATAAATCTTATTTAATTTCTTCGAAAGAAACTAAGTGTTTAACTGTATTTACCATACCAATAATTGTAGGAGTTGCCTCATGTTCTACAGTTTGGTTCATTCTACGTAAACCTAATGCCTCTAAAGTTCTCTTTTGATTCTGAAGACGCCCGATTTGACTTTTTACTTGTGTAACTTTAATTCTTGCCATCGTTCTTAGATTTAACCGTTAAATACTTTTTCTAAAGAGATACCTCTTTGCTTCGCTATTGAAGCTGCACTACGCAATTGTAATAATGCATTGAAAGTAGCTTTCACTGCATTATGAGGATTAGAAGATCCCTGAGATTTAGATAATACATCATGTACACCAACAGATTCTAAAACTATACGAACAGCACCACCAGCAATAACTCCTGTACCAGGAGAAGCAGGTTTTATAAAGATTTTAGCACCACCGAATTTACCTTTTTGTTCATGAGGTAAAGTACCATCTAAAATTGGAATTCTAACTAAGTTTTTCTTAGCATCTTCAATTGCCTTTGCAATTGCTGAAGCTACATCCTTAGACTTCCCTAATCCATGACCTACAACACCATTACCATCACCTACAACTACAATTGCAGAGAAACCAAATGCTCTACCACCTTTTGTAACTTTAGTAACACGTTGTACACCAACTAATTTATCTACAAGCTCTAACCCACTAGGTTTAACTCTTTCTACGTTTTTATAACCTTGCATAATTTCTTAAAATTTTAAACCAGCTTCTCTTGCAGCTTCTGCTAATACTTTAACTCTACCATGGTATAAATAACCATTTCTATCGAAAGCAACTTTCTCTAAACCAGCTTTAGTAGCTTTCTCTGCGATTGCTTTACCAACTGCAGTAGCCGCTTCTACCTTAGAACTTGCTTTTATATCTGTATCTCTAGACGAAACTGAAGCTAATGTCACTCCATTTACATCGTCAATTATCTGAGCATAAATTTCTTTATTACTTCTATAAACCGATAATCTCGGTTTAGTAGCAGTACCAGAAATAATTTTTCTGATTCTACGCTTAATTCTAGCTCTTCTTTGTAGCTTTGATAATGCCATATTGCTATATTATTATGCAGATTTACCTGCTTTTCTTCTTAATAATTCACCAACAAACTTCACACCTTTTCCTTTATATGGTTCTGGAGCTCTGAAAGAACGAATCTTTGCAGCAATTTGACCAACAAGTTGTTTGTCAAATGAAGATAATTTAATGATTGGGTTTTTCCCTTTCTCTGATACTGTT
>CAXBIR010000116.1:0-4326 GCA_963975825.1 uncultured Polaribacter sp. | reverse complement strand
TTTGGAGGGAAAATTCTCATTTTTGGTTCTTTAAATACTTTTTTATTTGCAATCTTTTTCTCAAAAGTTAATAGTAAAGATGGTAATAATAATAAGTTAGAAACCATTGCTAATAATAAGGTTACAGAAACCAAACCACCTAAAGCAATTGTACCACCAAAACTAGAAAGCGTAAATACTAAAAAGCCAAAGAATAAAACAATAGAAGTATAAAACATACTTACACCTGTTTCTCTTAATGCAGAGTATACAGAAGGTTTAATTTTCCATTTATTTGCTATTAGTTCTTGCCTGTATTTTGCTAAGAAGTGAATTGTATCATCTACAGAAATACCAAAAGCTATACTAAAAACTAATATTGTAGATGGTTTTATCGGAATATCTAAAAAGCCCATTAATCCTGCTGTAATTAGTAATGGCAGCATATTAGGAATTAATGAAATTAAGATCATTTGTGGTGATCTAAACATCCAAGCCATAAATATTGCGATTAATAAAATAGCTAACGATAATGAAATTACTAAATTATTTATTAAATAATTGGTTCCTTTTATAAAGACTAATGCTTTTCCTGTTAAAGAAACAGTGTATTTATCTGCAGGAAATTCTTTAGCAATAACTGCTTTTAATCGTTCTTGAATAATATCCATTTTATCGGTACCAATATCTTTCATAAACGTAGTAATTCTAGCATAACGCCCTGTAGAATCTACAAACGTTTTTAACATGCCAGCATCACTATTAGAATTCTTGGTATAAGAAAAGATATAACTCTGTTCTTGGTTAGTTGGTAACTGATAATATCTTGGATTTCCTTTATAATAAGCTTGTTTAGAATATTTAACTAGATTTACAACAGAAATTGGTTTAGATAATTCAGGAAAAGTCTCTATAGTTTCATTTAACTCTTCCATCTTTTTAAGAGTAGAGAGTTTCATGACACCTTTTTCTTTTTTAGTATCTATTAAAATTTCTAAAGGCATAATACCACCAAATTCTCTTTCAAAAAACTTTATGTCTTTGTAAAAGTCAGTTTGTTTTGGCATGTCTTCTATTAAACTACCAGAAACTGTAATTTTATAGACCCCAATTATACTTAAAACAATTACTATTACTGTTGCAAAATAAATGGTTATCCTCTGGTTTTTTACCATTTTCTCCATCCAATTAACTACATTTTCAATCCATTTTGTTTCTAAATGACTTAAATGCTTTTTCTTTGGAAGTGGCATAAAACTGTAAATAATAGGAATAATTAATAAAGCCAAAATAAATATACTTATAATATTTACTGAAGCTAAAATTCCGAATTCTCTAAGTAAATTACTTTTTACAAATACAAAGGTTGCAAAACCAGATGCAGTTGTAATATTTGTCATTAAAGTTGCATTACCAATTTTAGAAATAACACGTTGTAAAGCCTTTGCTTGTTGTCCGTGTTTTTTTATTTCTTGCTGATATTTATTAATAAGGAAAACTGCATTTGGCACTCCAATAACAATAATTAAAGGAGGTATTAAAGCAGATAATACTGTTATTTCATATCGGAATAAACCTATAAAACCAAAAGCCCAAATAACACCAATTAATACCACTAAAAGTGTAATAAAGGTTGCTCTAAAAGATCTAAAAAAGAAAAAGAAAATTAATGCAGTAATACCTAAAGCACCAACCACAAAAAGGATTATTTCATCTTGTATATTTTGTGCATTTAGTGTTCTAATGTATGGCATTCCAGAAACACGAACATCTAAATTGTTTTCTTCTTCAAACTTCTTTATTCCAGGTATTAATACATCAAAAATAAAATCTCTACGTTCTGGTGTGTTAATTATTTCTTTTTTTATGTAGATAGCAGTTTGTAAAGTACCCGTTTTTTTGTTGTAAAGTAAGTTGTCATAAAAAGGTAGTTTTTCAAAAAGTTGTTCTTTTATGGCGTCTACTTCTGCTTTTGTTGTTGGGTCTTTATCATATAAAGGTTCTAAAACAAATTTTCTCTTTTTTCTGTCTGCTCTTAATTTTTGTACATCAGCAATAGATATTGTAAAATCTATTTCATCTCTTTCGTCAAACTGTTCTACTAGTTTGTTCCAGGCATTAAATTTTTCTGGTGTAAAAACTGTAGAATCTTTAACTCCTAGAATAACAAGGTTGCCTTCTTCACCAAAAATTTCTAAGAATTTATTGTACTCTACATTTGCTTCATGATCTTCTGGAAGTAGGTTTGCTTCTGTATATGAGAACTTCATATACTTCATTTGAGATGCTAAAAAGGCTGTTATTATTGCGATTATTAATAAAACCAAGTAGCGGTTTCTTAATATTAGGCCTGCAGCTTTTGTCCAGAAATTCATTTAAAAAATTTTATGCAAAGGTAACTAAATTGCGGTTGTGTTTTAAGCAAAAAAAAGGTGTTTTATGCAAAACACCTTTATAAATGTATCAGTTTTTATTATTAAACTGTCATTATTTCTTTCTCTTTTACAGAAAGTTTATCTTCTATAATTTTAACAAAAGAATCTGTAAGTTTTTGTACATCAGCCTCAGAATCTTTCTTAAGATCATCTGAAATATCTGTCTTTTTTATTTCGTTGTTAGCATCTTTTCTTGCGTTTCTAATACCAACTTTTGCGTCTTCTGCTTCTGCTTTGGCTTGTTTTGCTAAACCAATTCTTCTTTCTTCTGTTAACGGTGGTACATTAATCATAATAATATCACCATTATTCATTGGGTTAAAACCTAAATTGGCAATCATAATTGCTTTTTCAATTGGTTGTAACATGTTTTTTTCCCAAGGTTGTATAGATATAGTTCTTGGGTCTGGCGTACTTACATTTGCAACTTGACTAAGTGGAGTTTGAGATCCATAATAATCTACCATTACATTTCCTAACATAGCAGGCGTAGCCTTACCAGCTCTTATTGTTCTTAATTCTTTTTCTAAATGAGCAATTGCATTATTCATTGCTTCTTTAGTTGTATCTAAAATAAATTCAATTTCTTCGTTCATCTTTCTAATATTTAAAGATTTTCTTATTTATTATCAACAATAGTACCAATTTTATCTCCAGAAACTAGTTTTAGTAAGTTTCCATTTGTATTCATGTCAAATACAATTATTGGTAGTTTATTTTCTTCACTTAAAGTAAAAGCAGTCATGTCCATTACTTTTAAACCTTTTTCTATTACTTCTTTAAAAGTTATAGTTTCAAATTTAACAGCATTTTTATTTTTTTCTGGATCTACGTCATAAATACCGTCTACACGAGTTCCTTTTAAAATAGCATCTGCATCTATTTCTATTGCTCTTAATACAGCTGCAGTGTCTGTTGTAAAATAAGGATTACCAGTTCCTGCTCCAAAAATAACTACCCTACCTTTTTCTAGATGTCTAATTGCTTTTCTTTTAATATAAGGTTCTGCAATTTCTTTAATTTCTAGAGCTGTCTGTAAACGTGTATATACACCTTCGTCTTCTAAAGCACTCTGCAACGCTAAACCATTAATACAAGTTGCCAACATTCCCATGTGATCTCCTTGTACTCTGTCCATTCCATTTGCAGCGCCTGCAACACCTCTAAAAATATTTCCACCACCAATTACAATGGCAACTTCTATTCCTTTTTCTACTACTTCTTTAATTTCTTTAGCGTATTCTGAAAGACGTTTAGGATCGATACCATATTGTCTTTCTCCCATTAAAGCTTCTCCGCTTAATTTTAAAAGAATTCTTTTGTATTGCATAGTTTATTTTAAGAGTTGTGCAAAATTACGTTTTTTTTTTGAGTTTCCTTTTTTTGATAAACAAAAAAAACCTCGCAAATTTGCGAGGTTTTTAAAAAATATTTTTTTTAGAATATTACTATCCTAAAGTAACTCTTTTAAAAGTAGATACTTCAACATCACCATATGTTTTTACATATTGTGCAACGTTTTTCTTTTCATCTTTAATAAAAGATTGATCTAAAAGACATTGTTCCATATCTAAAGTTGTGTTGTCAGAAATGAATCTTTCCATTTTTCCTGGTAAAATTCTATCCCAGATTTGTTCTGGTTTTCCTTCAGCAGCTAACTCAGCTTTTGCAGCTTCTTCAGCTTTTGCTAAAACTTCATCAGATAATTGAGACATAGAGATAAATTGTGGTACGTTTTTCAACGTTTTACCTAATCTACCTAATTCTATATTATCTTTTTCTATAACAGCAATTCTAGCTTCAGTTTCTGCAGCTACAAATGCAGGGTCAAAATCTTTGTAAGATAATGTAGTTGCACCCATAGAAGCAACTTGCATTGCAACATCTTTAGCTAAAGTTTCTGCGTTATCTA
>CAXBIR010000115.1:0-4428 GCA_963975825.1 uncultured Polaribacter sp. | reverse complement strand
CTTTAATAACGAACCTGCAAAGACGTTTGCAATTAATTAAAGAAATTAATGAGCACATTAAAGAGTTGAATCCCAAAAACGCCAGTAATGAAACCATATATATTTAGTATTTTATTTTTAGCAAACATAAGTATTGCTTTTTCTCAAACTAAAGTTGAGATTTTAAACAAGAATTTCCCTGCAAATGAAAACACAATTTTAAATTTAGATTTAGACAATGTTGCTGTTGTTCTTGAAGAATCTTTTGATGGAAAAATTCATTTTGATTACAATATTTTCTTTGGTAAATATTCTAAAAAGAAAAGAGAAGCAATATCTAAAGAAGTAGATGTTGCCGTTTCTAAAAAAAATAATCTTGTTAGTTTAAAAGTAAACAACTCAATGTATATGGGAATAAATCACGAATCTGATATAAGTATGGATTCGCTTAAGGTTGTTCTAAAGGATTATGTTAATTACAAAAAATCAAATAAATTTAAATACAAAACCAAAGATTCAATAATTACGGAAATTAGAAATAGTAGTGGAAGTAATTTGACTGATTTTATAAAAAGAAAAAAAATCAATTATGAAGACAATAAAGTTATCAGAAAAAACAAAATGTTTGTTCGAGTTTTTAAAATAAAAGTACCCAAAAATATTCAAATTAAATTAAAATCTATCAATTCTACTGTGATTATTAGGTATGACCTTAATAAAAAATTTACAGCAAATACTTTTAAAGGAAATCTCAAATTTAAAAAAATTCTTGCTAAAGAAAATAGAATTATTGCTTCGAATGGAATTTTTCAAGCAGAAGAAATTAATAACGGAAGAATAGAGTTTTTAGACATGAATAAAGTGGTAATTGGAGAAATGTCTAATATTAGTATTGCTACAGAAACATCAAGAATTCAAATTGGTGAAATTGGTGAAAATGTAGATTTTAATGATTTTAATAGCAAACTTTACCTGTATAATTTTAGTGAAAAATTCACAAAATTCAATTTAAAAGGAGATTATTCTGAACTAAATTTATATAACATAACAAAGTCAAACTTTTCTATGGATGTGTTTGGGCATAACACCACTTTAAATATGAACGAAACCAAAACCTCTTTTGGTCTTTCGAAGGATAAAAAACTTGATAAAATTTTAGAGAAAAAAGTAAAATTAGGTACAGTTAGTGAAGGGAATATTGCAATAGAATTAAGAAATGGAATTTTAAATATAAAATAATAAAAAAAAACCAACTCGAAAGAGTTGGTTTTTTAATGTTCTATAATTTAGAACTTATTAAAGATCAAATTTAATTCCTTGCGCTAGAGGCAATTCATCAGAATAATTAACCGTATTTGTTTGTCTTCTCATGTAAACTTTCCAAGCATCAGAACCAGATTCTCTACCTCCACCAGTTTCTTTTTCTCCACCAAAAGCACCACCAATTTCTGCACCAGAAGTACCAATATTTACATTTGCAATTCCACAATCTGAACCAGCATAAGATAAAAACTTTTCAGCTTCTTTCATTTCATTTGTCATAATTGCAGAAGATAAACCTTGTGCAACTCCGTTTTGTTGATCAATTGCATTTTCTACCTCTCCAGCATATTTCATCAAATACAAAATAGGCGCAAAAGTTTCATGTTGTACAATTTCAAAATGATTTTCTGCTTCTATAATTGCTGGTTTTACATAACAACCAGATTCATATCCCTCTCCTTCTAAAACACCACCTTCAACTAAAACATTTCCACCTTCAGCTTTCGCTTTTTCTATAGCAGCTAAATATGTATTTACAGCATCATGATCAATTAACGGACCAACATGATTGTTTTCGTCTAAAGGATTTCCTATTTTAATTTGTTTGTAAGCGCCAACAATTGCATCTCTTACTTTATCGTACACAGATTCGTGAATAATTAATCTTCTTGTAGATGTACAACGTTGCCCACAAGTACCAACAGCACCAAAAACAGCACCAGGTACTACAACTTTTAAATCTGCAGTTGGTGTAATAATTATGGCATTGTTTCCACCTAATTCTAATAGCGATTTTCCAAAACGCTCAGCTACTGTTGCACCAACAATTCTACCCATTCTAGTAGAACCTGTTGCAGAAACTAAAGGAATTCTAGTATCTGTAGTCATCATTTCACCAACTTTATAATCTCCATTTATTATACAAGAGATTCCTTCTGGTAAATTGTTGTCTTTTAAAATTTCAGTAATTATATTTTGACAAGCAACTGTACATAAAGGTGCTTTTTCAGAACCTTTCCAAACACAAACGTCTCCACAAATCCACGCTAAAGCGGTGTTCCAAGCCCAAACAGCAACAGGAAAGTTAAATGCAGAAATAATACCAACAACACCAATTGGGTGCCACTGTTCTCTCATAACATGTCCTGGTCTTTCAGACGGAATTGTTTGTCCGTTTAATTGTCTAGATAAACCAACTGCAAAATCGCAGATATCTATCATTTCTTGTACTTCTCCTAAACCTTCTTGGTAAGATTTTCCCATTTCGTAAGAAACCAATTTACCAAGTGCTTCTTTCTTTTCTCTTAACTTATTCCCAAATTGGCGTACAATTTCTCCTCTTTGAGGAGCAGGCATATTTCTAAATGATAAAAATGCTTTTGTAGCAGCTTCCATCACTTTTTCGTAATCTTCTTTTGTAGTTGTCTTTACTTTTCCAATTAATTTTCCATCTACAGGAGAATAACTTTCTATGATTTCTCCGTTAGAAAAATTGTTAGAACCAGTAGAAGTTCCGTTATTTATGTCTTTTAAACCTAATTCTTTTAAGGCTTCTTTTATTCCAAAATCTGTCATTTTGCAGTTTCGTTTTAGATGTTTAACTTAGAAGTTCGAATTTACGAATAATTTCACTAATAAATAAATTAAACAAAAAACATAATTTTTGTTTAATTTTAAACAAACAACTATGAAAAGAGTCTTATTAATTGTATCTGTTTTATTAATTTCATTTGGATGTAAAAATGAAGCTAAGTCTTTATCTGCAGAAAAAGAAGTGCCTAAAGTAGAAAATGAGTTTGCAATAATTATTCATGGAGGCGCAGGAACAATTTTAAAGAAAAATTTATCTGATGAAAAAGAGGCTGCTTACAAAGCAAAATTAGAGGAAGCTATTAAAATAGGTCATACAATTCTTAAAAACGGTGGAACAAGCCAAGAAGCAGTAATTAAAACTATACAAGTAATGGAAGAATCGCCATTATTTAATGCAGGAAAAGGCGCTGTTTTTACACATGAAGAAACCAATGAATTAGATGCTTCATTTATGGATGGAAAAACGTTAAATGCTGGTGCTGTTGCTGGTGTAAAAAATGTAAAAAGCCCAATTGAATTGGCTGTAAAAATTATGACAGATTCAGATCATGTAATGTTATCTGGTGAAGGTGCATCAATTTTTGCTAAAGAAAAAGGGTTAGAAATTGTAGATCCAAGTTACTTTTATACAGAAAACCGCTTTAAATCTTTACAGAGAATTAAAAATAAAGCAAAAACAGAGTTAGATCATGATGATAAAAAAGCTGCTTTTTACGATGCAGACATTAAAAATGCAAAATTTGGAACTGTTGGTTGTGTTGCTTTAGATAAATCTGGAAATATAGCTGCAGGAACTTCTACAGGAGGAATGACAAATAAACGTTGGGGAAGAATTGGAGATGCACCAATTATTGGTTCTGGTACGTATGCAAATAATTTAACTTGTGGTGTTTCTTCTACTGGTTGGGGAGAGTATTTTATTAGAAGCCAAGTTGCATATGATATTTCTGCTCAGATGGAATATAAAAATAAAACCTTAAAAGAAGCAACTAAAGACGTTATTCAAAATAAACTAACAAAACTTGGTGGAACAGGTGGTGTTGTAGCTTTAGATAAAAACGGAAATATGTCTTTTGAATTTAATACTGCAGGAATGTATAGAGCTTCTATGAATGATAAAGATGAATTAGTTGTAAAAATTTACAAAGAATAAGCCAACCATTTTTCTGGTATTGGTTGTAAATCTAATTCTTTAGTTTCAGATTTTATTCTCTTTTTTAAACCAATTCTAGAAACTTTAGGAATAGATAAATTTATATTATGGCGTTTACTAATAATTTTTAAAACTTCATCTATAGAACTATCTGTACAAAGAACTAAGCTATTCATCATTGCATTAGATTCTTTTTGCAAGTCGTAAAAATCTACAAAATATGCAGGTTTGTTATCTTGGTAAACAAGCCATTGATAATACTTTTTTCTAGAAATTTCTACAACTTCTTTAATTCCAGATAAAGTTCTATATGTATTTGTTGCAAATTTCATTGTTCTAGTTTTTATTGTAAAACAAATTTAAAATATAAGGTAACAAAACATTTAAAAATACGATTAACGGTAAAATTTTTAGGTTAAACTATCTATTTAACAAGTTTA
>CAXBIR010000114.1:0-4560 GCA_963975825.1 uncultured Polaribacter sp. | reverse complement strand
CTACAAAATTATTAATTCCAGGAACTATTTGGAAAGATTACCATGTAGAAGTTGGTGATATTATGACTTCTGAATTATTGAAACTTGGCTTATTAGACAAGGCAGATGTACAAAATGAAGATAAAAATTGGCCTGCTTATAAAAAATATTTTATGCACGGTACAAGCCACCATATTGGTTTAGACACGCATGATTATGGTTTATTACACGAACCAATGCAAGCAAACAATGTATTTACTGTAGAACCAGGAATTTATATTCCAGAAGAAGGTTTTGGTATTCGTTTAGAAGACGATGTTGTTATTCAAGAAAAAGGAGAACCTTTTAATTTAATGGGAAATATTCCTATTGAAGCTGATGAAATTGAAGATTTAATGAATTAACATAAAAAAGGCGAGTTTTAAATAACTCGCCTTTTTTTATATTCTATATTTTACAAAACCTTATCTATTTAATCTTCCAGAAGTATTACCTTCTAAAATAGAAATAACGTCTGTTTCATTTGCGTAATTAACATCACCTAAATACGTATGTTTTATTGCACATGCAGCTGCACCAAATTCCATAGCTTTATAATCATCAAACTTTTGTAAACCATGAATTAAACCTGCAGCAAAAGCATCTCCAGTTCCTATTCTATCTACAACATGTGTTATATCTAAATCTTGTGTTTCTTTAAACTCAACACCATTCCACATTCTTGCTCTAATTTTATGCCAAGAAGAATTTATAGAAGTTCTAATCTTATCAAATACTTTTTCTATTGATGGAAACCTGTTCATTAACTGTTTACTTGCTTCTGTAAAATCTTCATTAGAATACGTAAAACTAGTTCCCAAAACTTCATTTATTTCATTAACACCACCAATAAAAATTGTTGAATATTCTAATAAGTCTGTTAAGACATCTTTTGCGTTTTCGCCATATTTCCATAAAGCACTTCTGTAAGTTGGGTCTGCAGAAATAATCATTCCTTTTTCTTTGGCCAACACCAAACCTTCCTTTAAAGTTTCTTTTGCTCCTTTACAAAGCGCAGGTGTAATTCCTGTCCAATGAAACCATTTTCCATCTTCCAAAGATTTTTCCCAATTTACCATTGTAGGTATAATTTCAGAAAATGAAGAATGAGAGCGATTGTAAGAAATTTTACTTGGTCTCATAACTGCACCAACTTCTAAAAAATAAACACCTAAAGGTCTTTCTGAACGTACAATTGCAGAAGTATCTAAATCGAATTTATTTAAATAAGAAATTGCAGTATCGCCAATAAAGTCATTAGAAATACAACTAATATGCTTAACATCTCCGCCAAAATTAGCTATAGAAATACCTACGTTAACTTCTGTTCCTCCAAAATAGAACTCTATAGCATTAGATTGGATAAACTTTTTGTTTCCTAATGGAGAAATTCGCATTAAAACCTCACCAAACGTAATTATCTTATTCATAATAAAATCTTTTATAAAGCAAATATACTTTATATAAGAAGATTAAAAAGATATTTTATATTGAATTATTTAGCTAAAACTATAAAGATGTAATAAAACGTATTGTTTGATTATTGAACATTTCTGGTTGCTCTACGTTTACAACATGTCCACAATTTTCAATAACAAATAATGATGAAGTTACATGTTTTGAAACAATGTTTTTAATAGAAGGTAAAAACAAATGATCTTCTGCACCCATTACATATAAAGTAGGAATTTTAATATCTTTTGTTCTAAAGAAACGTAAAAGTGGGTTAATTTCTGATGTTAATTTAAACCAACGTAAAAACTCTTTTTGATATAATTTCTTTGCTTCGTTTACAAACAACAATCTAGAGTTTTTATGATTTTTCTTTGGCATTATAATAAATGCAAAGAGTTTATACAACATCATATAAGGTACTACAGATTTAAAAATATTACCAACTTTCATTAAAACTTGCGAGCGGAAATTCATTTTAATAATTGCACCACCCATTATCATACTTTTAACCAATTCTGGTCTTTTTTCGGCTAAATTTCTAATTAGAATTGTACCTAATGAAATACCAATAAAATGAGATTTTTTTATTTTAAGAAAATCTATTACCTCAACAATATCTGCAGTAATAGAATCGAAAGTATATTTAGCTTTAAACGTATCTTTTAATTTTGGTTTGCTGTCTCCATGACCTCGTAAATCTAAAATTAAAACGTTAAAATGTTTTTTAAAATCGCGTACTTGTTTAAACCAAATAGAACTACTACCTCCTGCACCATGTACAAAGGTTACCCATTCTTTAGAAGTTGTATGTGGATATAAATAGTAATTTAACAAAGTTTATTTTTAGAAATTAAATAACATAAAAAGCAAAAATAAGACTTTTGAAGTTGAAATTACGTTAATCTAAAATTTTAGCTTTTTTTTAAAGTTTAGGGTACAAAAAAAGGCGAACATTTCTGTTCACCTTTTTAACTAAATTGAATTAAAAAACTACTCTACTATAAGTGTATATTGTGGTGTTGGGTTTAAAGGACAGAAATAAACGTATTCTCCTTTTTTAAGCGTTACTTTTTTAGAAGTTTCTTTTGTATTATTTTTTACTTGTGCAGTTACATAAGCATTTTTAATGTGTGCTTTTACATCTGCTTTTGGCGCTAAAACAAAACCTACATTGTGCCCAACATTGTTGTTTGCTACTTCAAAAATATAAGTACCTTCAGACAAAGTAATTTGTTTTTGTGTAAACTCTCCTTTTGTTTGTTCTAAAGAAACTGTTTTTACTTCTTGTGCGTTTGTGTTAAATGCAAAACCTACTACTAATACTAAAATTGCTATTACTTTTTTCATGATTGTTGTTTATTAAAATTATTTATTCTTAAGTTATTGTTCTAAAATTTCTACTATTTTATAATGCTTGTGCTACAGGAAAATCTACTGCAACATCTGTTGTCTTATGAAAGTAGTTGGTAATTGTAATTTCTCCTATTAAAATAATTGCATCTGCAAGGTTCCCTTTTGTATACCCTTGTGCATATAAGTTTTCTACAGTTTCTGGTGTTGCTGCTCCTCTGTTTTCTGCTACACTTTTAGAGAAATTAGCCAAAGCATTTAATTTTGCATCAAAAGAAGCTTTACCTGCTCTTAATTCTAAAATTTGTTCTTCAGAAAAACCATTCATTTTACCAATTGCAGTATGTGCAGATAAACAATAAACACATTGGTTTACTTGACTTACTGCCAAATTGATTACTTCTTTTTCTTTAGCCGAAAAACTTGTTTTTCCATTTCCTATTGCTAAAAAGTTACCTAAAGCAGTTTCACTGTGTGCAAATGCTGCATATAAATTGGGTACAAACCCTAAACCTTTTTCTAATTGACCAAAGATTGCTTGGTTGTTTTCTGATACTTCGTTTTTTGTTGGAACATTAAATGTGCTCATAATTTCTATTTTTAAATTGTATGTTATTATTATTTTTCTTTTTTATATTGATTCTTTGCAAACGCAAAGTTGTTGTTCTAGGTTTTGCTCATCGTATGTTTGGTAACCCCAACAGTTTGGACATTGTGCGTTTTCTATTGTTTTCATATTGTTGTTTTTTTGGTTGTTATTGTTTGACACTGCAAAGGTATCACCAACATTAACCTTAAAAATTGGACAAAAGTTCCTACTGTTTGGACAGCAAGAAAAAAAGCACTAAAACAGAAAAACCTCATAAGTTTTAACACTTATGAGGTTTCTATTTAAAATATATAAAGTCTTTAATAATCTTTTTTAAATTGAAGTGGAGATTTTTCGATTCCTTTTGTAAAAAAACGCGTAAAATATGCTGGATCATTAAAACCAAGCTCAAAAGCAATTTCCTTAACCGTTTTATCTGTGTAAATTAACAAACGTTTTGCTTCCAATAAAATTCGATTTTTAATAAAATCTGAAGGTGTTTTTACTCCTAATTTCTGAAAATGCTTAGAAATAGATTTTGGCGAAATACCTAATCTATTTGCATAATCTGTTACAGCGTGTAGTGTTTTATAATTCTGCTCTACCAACAAACTAAAATCTTTAAAAAGACGCGTTTCTACGTCTTCTTTAATAACATTATTTTCTTTTTGAACACGAACAGCAGAAATAATAAATTGCTTTAAATAAGACTGCAACATATCATATTGTGCAGTTTCGTTTTGTTGAAATTCCTCAATTAAACTTTCTAAAATAAAATTAAGTTTTGCTGTATCTTTTTTACAAGGTTTTACAAACGGAGTTTCATAAATATTATTAAATAAAACACCATTACAAGCTACTTCTTTATCGTGGGTTTGTATGCAATAGAAATCTCTTACAAAAGTAAGTTTATAGGCTGTTTTAATTAACTCTGAATCTACTGTAAAAACTTGCCCTGGAGACAAAAAAAACAAAACATTGTCATTAAATGTATAACTTTCAAAATCTATATTATATGTGCCACTACCCTCTTGAATCCAATAAATAGAATAGGCATTTACTTGCTCATTATGATCTATTGTACAAGCTTTTTCAAAAGCAACTGTACTTAAAGAAAAAGTATTCTGAAAAGAGTATTTTGTAATATC
>CAXBIR010000113.1:0-4693 GCA_963975825.1 uncultured Polaribacter sp. | reverse complement strand
CCTTTTTTTCCACCTTCCATACCAACATCAATAATATAATCTGCTAATTTTACAACATCTAAATTATGTTCTATAATTAGTACTGTATTTCCTTTGTCGGCTAATTTGTTTAAAACGTCCATTAAAACTCTAATATCTTCAAAATGAAGACCAGTTGTTGGTTCGTCTAAAATATAAAAAGTATTTCCTGTATCTCTTTTAGATAATTCTGCTGCTAGTTTTATTCTTTGTGCTTCTCCACCAGAAAGAGTGGTAGATTGTTGTCCAAGAGTTATATACCCTAAACCAACATCTTTAATTGTTTTTAATTTTCTATGAATTTTAGGAATCTTAACAAAGAAATCTGTAGCGTCTTCAATAGTCATATCTAATACATCAGAAATAGACTTTCCTCTATATCGAATTTCTAAAGTTTCTCTATTAAAACGTTTTCCTTGGCAGGTTTCACATTCTACTTGTACATCTGGTAAAAAGTTCATTTCAATTACACGAACTCCTCCACCTTGGCAAGTTTCACAACGCCCGCCTTTTACATTAAAAGAAAAACGACCTGGTTTATAACCTCGTATTGCAGCTTCTGCAGTTTTGGCAAACAAACTTCTAATTTCGTCAAAGGTTTTTGTATATGTTGCTGGATTAGATCTAGGTGTTCTTCCAATTGGAGATTGATCTATATCTATAACTTTATCTACGTGTTCTAAGCCTTCAATTTTTTTATAAGGCATTGGTTTTTTTACACCTCTGTAAATATGAGCATTTAAAATAGGGTATAAAGTTTCATTAATTAAAGTAGATTTACCACTTCCAGAAACTCCGGTAACACAAATCATTTTTCCTAAAGGAAACTCTACAGAGACATTCTTTAAATTATTTCCAGAAGCACCTTTTAATTTAATGGTTTTTCCATTTCCTTCTCTTCTTTCTTTCGGAACTTCTATTTTCTTTCTTCCTGTAATATAATCTGCTGTTAGTGTCTTTTGCTTTTTTAATTCAGCAAAAGTTCCTGCAGAAACAATTTCTCCACCATGTTTTCCTGCTCCAGGACCAATATCAAAAACAAAATCTGCTTTTTCAATCATATCTTGGTCATGTTCTACAACTAAAACAGAATTACCAATATCTCTTAATTTTACTAAAGAATCTATTAGTTTTTCGTTGTCTCTTTGGTGCAAACCAATACTTGGTTCATCTAAAATATATAAAACACCCACTAATTGCGAACCTATTTGTGTGGCTAAACGTATTCTTTGTGCTTCTCCACCAGAAAGAGACTTAGAGGTTCTATCTAACGTTAAGTAATCTAAACCAACGTCTAGTAAAAACTGAATTCTAGTTCTTATTTCTTTTAATATTTCTGAAGCTATTGTTAGTTGTTTACTAGATAAATCTTTTTCTATGGTTTTAAACCACTTTGCTAGTTCAGTCACATCCATTTGTGCTAAATCGCTAATGTTTTTATCAGTAATTTTAAAATGTAGCGCTTCTTTTTTTAATCTTTTTCCGTTACAAGAAGAACAAGTAACTTCATCCATAAAACCTTTTGCCCAACGTTTTATAGTTGTGCTTTCTGCATTATCATATTGGCTATTTATAAAAGCAACAATTCCTTCAAAATCTATTTTATAATTTCTTGTAACACCAACTGTTTTAGATGCTATTTCAAAAGATTCATTACCACCATGTAAAATAATTTCTAAAGCTTCTTTTGGTATGTCTTTTATTGCGTCTGTTAACTTGAATTTATAACGTTCTGCAATATTTTGTATTTGCTTAAATATCCAACTGCTTTTTTGTTCTCCTAAAGGAATAATTCCACCATTTTTAATCGAAACATTATCATCTGGAATTACCTTTTTTAAGTTAATTTCATTAGTAATACCTAAACCGTTGCAAGAGTTACAGGCACCTTTTGGTGAATTGAAAGAAAATGTATTTGGTTCTGGATTTGGATATGCAATTCCTGTTGTAGGACACATTAATTCTCTACTAAAATATCTTGGGTTATTGTCATCAACATCAATAACCATCATAATATTATTACCAGAATATAATGCTGTTTTTATAGTTTCGTCTAAACGCTTTTCTACAGAATTATTTACAGCTAACCTATCTATTACAACCTCAATATCATGAGTTTTGTAACGATCTAGTTTCATTCCTTTTTCAATTTCTTGAATTTTTCCATCTACACGAACTCTTAAAAAACCTTGTTTAGAAATTTGTTCAAAAAGTTCTCTGTAATGTCCTTTTCTAGATTTAATTAAGGGAGCTAAAACGGCAATCTTTTTATTATCAAAATCTTTAAGAATTAAGTCTTTTATTTGTTCATCTGAATAACTAACCATTTTTTGGCCAGTATTATATGAATAAGCATCTCCAGCTCTTGCAAAAAGTAATCTTAAAAAATCGTAAATTTCTGTAATTGTACCAACTGTAGATCGTGGACTTTTATTTGTAGTTTTTTGTTCTATAGAAATAACTGGTGAAAGTCCATCAATTTTATCTACATCTGGTCTTTCTAAACCACCTAAAAACTGTCTAGCGTAAGCAGAAAAAGTTTCAATATAACGTCTTTGTCCTTCTGCGTAAATGGTGTCAAAAGCTAAAGAAGATTTTCCACTTCCGCTTAAACCAGTAATTACAACTAGTTTTTCGCGAGGAATTTTAACGTCAATATTTTTTAAATTATGAGCTCTTGCTCCGTAAACTTCAATATATTCTTGGTCTTTCAAATGTGCCTGTTTTTTAGCGAAAAAAGCAAAGTTAATCAATACTATTTTAATTTAAGTAGGTTTCTTAGAACCTTTAACATTAGTTGTAAATTAAGTTTCATTTTAAAAACGAAGCATAAATTACTATTGAAAAAACATCATAAAATAGTATCTTGCAGTATATTTTAATAAGAATGATAGATAGTATACGCCATTATTTTGAAAGAAATGGTTTTGGGGTTTTCTCTAGGTTAGCAGATAGGTTAGGAATGAGAGCGTTAAATGTGCGTTTATTTTTTATTTACGTAACGTTTTTTACAGCAGGTTTGTCTTTTGGTTTGTATTTAACAATGGCTTTTATTTTAAAGTTAAAAGATATGATTTACACAAAAAGAAGTTCAGTTTTTGATTTATAAAATATGACTATTCTAAAATCGAAAATAGATAAAATTGCTTTATTGGTTGTCTTAATTATAGCAATTGGTACTATTGGTTATATGTGGCTTTCTAACTACAATTTTGTAGATGCTTTATATATGACTGTTATTACTGTGACTACAGTTGGTTTTGGAGAACTTCAACCTTTTTCACCAGAAGAAAAAGTATTTACAATATTTTTAATTTTAACAAGTATTACTATTTTTGGTTATGCAGTTTCTGCGTTTTCAGAATATTTAGTAAGTGGTAAGTTATTTGAACATTTTAAGCACAGAAGAGTGGAAAAGCAAATAGGGCATTTAAAAGGACATACCATTGTTTGTGGTTATGGTAGAAATGGAAAACAAGCAATTTTAAAACTTGGTAATTATAACAAGAAGTTTGTAGTAGTAGACAGAAATAAAGAAATTGTTGAAGGTTTAGATGCTCAAGGAATTCTTAACATACAAGGAGATGCTACTTTAGATGAAACTTTGCAAAGAGCAGGTATAGAGAAAGCTTCTTTTTTAATAACAGCTTTACCATCTGATGCAGATAACTTGTTTGTTGTATTAACGGCAAGTCAGTTAAATAAAGATTGTACTATTATTAGTAGAGCTTCAAACGAGTCTTCTTATAAAAAATTAAAGTTTGCTGGTGCAAATAATGTAATTATGCCAGATAAATTAGGCGGAGATCATATGGCTTCTTTAGTAACTACACCAGATGTTATAGAGTTTGTAGATAGATTAACTATAGAAGGAGAAACTACTGCTAATTTAGAAGAAGTTGCAGTAAACGATTTGCCAGAGAAATATATTAATAAAACTATTCTAGATTTAGATTTAAGAAGACAAACAGGTTGTACGGTTATAGGTTTTAGAAATCCAGATAAAGATTACATCATAAACCCAGAAGCAGATATTATTTTGGTAGCAGATTCGCAACTAATTATTTTAGGAAGACCAGAACAAATAATAAAGTTAAGAGAAGTTTTTTAAAATGAATAAAGTAATTATTACAGGAAGTAACGGCTTATTAGGTCAGTCTTTAGTAAACCTATTATTAAAAGACAAAAGTAAATACAAGATATTTGGTTTTTCTAAAGGAAATAATAGAAGTGGAAGAAATGATTTTGAATATGTTTCTATAGATATTACTAATAAAGTTTTGTTGAAAGACAAAATTTCTGAAATTAAACCAAACTTTATTATAAACACTGCAGCAATGACAAATGTTGATGCTTGTGAAAATAATAAATTAGCATGTGATACTTTAAATATTGATGTTGTAAAAACGCTAACAGAAATTTCACAAGAATTTAATACGCATGTAATTCATCTTTCTACAGATTTTATTTTTGATGGTGAAAAAGGAAACTACAAAGAAACTGATACTCCAAACCCGTTAAGTTATTACGGATTATCTAAGTTAAAGTCTGAAGAGGTTTTATTAAACTCAAATATTAATTATACAATTCTAAGAACTATTTTAGTTTATGGTAAAGTGTATGATATGAGTAGAAGTAATATTGTGCTTTGGGTAAAAGAAATGCTAGAAAGTGG
>CAXBIR010000112.1:0-4756 GCA_963975825.1 uncultured Polaribacter sp. | reverse complement strand
TTGGAGTTGAAGAAATTCCGTTTATAAAATCTGTTGGTAGAATTTTAAAAGAAGATATTCTTGCAGATAGAGATTTTCCGCCATTTCATAGGGTTTCTATGGATGGAATTGCAATTGATTACACATTATTCAAAAATGGACAAAGAAGCTTTAAAATTGAAGGAATTCAAGCTGCAGGAAGTGAGCAATTAACTTTAGAAGATTCAGAAAATTGCATTGAGGTAATGACTGGTGCTGTTTTGCCAAATAATGTAAACACAATTATAAGATACGAAGATGTTACCATAGAAAATGGAACTGCAACTATAAATGTTGATGAAATTAAAGACGGACAGAATATCCATAATAAAGGAAAAGATGGTAAAGTTGGCGATTTATTAATTAAAGAAAATACAAAAATATCTGCAGCAGAAATTGGCGTTTTGGCAACTGTAGGAAAATCGTTTGTAAAAGTTGCAAAACAGCCAAAAGTAATGATTGTTTCTACAGGAGATGAGTTGGTTGGTGTAGATGAAATTCCGTTAGAACATCAAATTAGAAGAAGCAACGTTTTTACACTGGTTTCTTTATTAGAAAGATTAAATATTCCTTCAGAAATAGCTCATATTACAGATGATAAACCTGTTTTGAAATCGAAAATAAAATCTTATTTACAAGAATATGACGTATTGCTTTTTAGCGGAGCAGTTAGCAAAGGCAAGTTCGATTTTTTACCAGAAGTTTTTGATGAATTAGGTGTAGAAAAATTATTTCATAAAATTACACAAAGACCTGGGAAGCCTTTTTTCTATGGAAAAACAGAAAAATGTAATGTCTTTGGGTTTCCTGGAAATCCTATTTCTACATTTGTAAACTGTTTGGTGTATTTTTATCCTTGGTATTATAAATCTGTAAATTTAAAAATTGAAGAAGAAACAGCAATTTTAGCCGAAGATTTTAGTTTTAAACCAGACTTAACTTATTTTTTACAAGTAAAATTAAGTTATAAATTTGGGCATTTAGTTGCAACTCCTATTACAGGAAATGGATCTGGAGATTTAGCTAGTTTGGTAAATGCAGATGCCTTTATTCAAATGCCAAACGATAAAATAGAATTTAAAAGCGGAGAGGTTTTTCCAATAATTAGATATAGATAATGAGTGATTTTAGTCATTTAAATTCAAAAAACAACCCTAAAATGGTAAATGTTTCTGACAAGAAAATTACCAAAAGAACAGCAATTGCAAAAGCAACTATGTTTTTAGGAAAAGAGGTAATTTCTCATTTTACAAATGAAGAGTTAATTACTAAAAAAGGTCCTGTTTTTCAAACAGCAATTATTGCAGGAATTCAAGGTGTTAAAAAGACTTCAGAATTAATTCCAATGTGTCATCCATTATTAATTAATGGTGTAGATATTGATATTGAAATTATAGATTTAGAGAATATTGAAGTTTTTTGTAAAGTTACAATTACAGGGAAAACAGGTGTAGAAATGGAGGCTTTAACTGGTGCAAATATTACTTGTTTAACTATTTATGACATGTGTAAAAGTATTAGTCAAGAAATGGTGATAAGAGAAGTGAAGTTACTAGAAAAAACCGGTGGAAAATCTGACATTAAAAATGGTTAAACACAAAAAGCATACAAATTTAGAGAGAAGAGATAATGATAATTTTGCTCCGAATGAAATTTCAATTCTAGGTACAAACTGTGGTGTAATATCAGATTTGGTACATAATATTTCTAAAAGATTATCTAATTATAAATTAGCTTATTTTGACGCTTCACACGCAAAAGATGTAGAAGAAAATAGCTTGTCTGAATTTACTTTTCATCATGAAGGTAATTTGCAAATAACAACCTCTGGAAACGTAAATAAGTTTGAACAACGTTTGCAATTTGCACAATTTGATTACGTTTTTATCAACGGAAATCATTATTCTGGAGCAAAACAAATTCTAATTTTAGACGATAAAAAAGAAGCTTCTGTTTTAAAAAGATTAGAGCAATTAGATAATATTCAGTTTATAATAAAACTCACAAAAGATATTCAGTATTTTGATTTTTTGGTTGATAAATATCCAAACATTAAAAATAAAATTTGCTATACAATTGATGAAGTAGGCGAAATTTCAAATCATATTAACAATTTAATACAAGAAAAAATAGCGCCAATAAAAGGGTTGGTTTTAGTTGGTGGTAAAAGTACAAGAATGGGTACAGATAAATCTAAGCTAGATTATTTTGGAAAACCACAAAAAGAAATTTCAAAAGAATTATTAGAAAATAATAATTTAGAAACTTTTTATTCTGTTCAAAATTCATCAGAAAATAATAAAGAAATTCATGATGTGTTTTTAAATTTAGGTCCTTTTGGCGGAATTTGTTCTGCTTTCCAAAAAGACCCAAATACTGCTTGGTTGGTTTTAGCTACAGATGTTCCTTTTGTTAATAATGATGTAATTCAGTTATTATTAAAGCATAGAAATTCTAGTAAAGCTGCCACAGCAATTAAAGGAAAAGGAAGTGAATTTGTAGAACCTTTAATTACAATTTATGAGCCAAAAGCATACTCAATTTTATTACAATTTTTAGCGCAAGGTTATTCTTGTCCGAGAAAAATGTTAATTAATTCTGATGTTGAAATTGTTGAGATTGATGATGCATTAATTAGAAATATAAATACGCCAGAAGAGTTTAAAATAGCAAAAGAAGAGATTGATAAGCAATAATGAAACTAACAAGAAATCAACTTTTTAAACGTCAAATAACTTTACAAGAAATAGGTGAAGTTGGGCAACAAAAACTACAAAACGCTTCTGTTTTGGTAGTTGGTTGTGGTGGTTTAGGAAGTCCTGTTGCAGTTTATTTAGCATCAAGTGGTATTGGGAAAATTCATTTAGTAGATTTTGACACAGTAGATATTACTAATTTACATAGACAAGTTTTCTTTTCTTTAGAAGATGTTGGTAAATCTAAAGCAGCAGTTTTATCAGAATTTATAAAAAAAAGAGCACCTTTTACAGAGGTTAGTTTTACCAATAATCCTATTACAAAAGAGAACGTTTTTGAGCTGATAGAACAGGTAGATATAGTTATTGATGGAACAGACTCTTTGCCAACAAAATATGTTTTAAATGATGCTTGTGTTCTTAAAAACAAACCTTTAGTTTATGGTTCTTTGTATAAGTTTGATGGTTATGTAGCAACGTTTAATGTTTTGCAAAAAGACGGAAGTTATTCAGCAAATTTAAGAGATGCATTTCCTAAAATGGCAACAGATATTCCTAATTGTGAAGAAGCAGGAACGCTAAATTCTATTGTAGGTTTTATTGCTACGCAACAAGTAAACGAGGTTTTAAAATTACTTACAGGAATTGGAAAACCGTTAATAAATGAGTTGTTAATTTATAATTCACTTAAAAACACGCAACTAAAAATGAAGTTAAAACCTAGTTTTTTAAAAGATAAAATTGCTAAGATTTTTAAGATACAAACGTATGTAGATCTTGCTTGTTCAGGTCAAAATCCCGATTGGCAAATTTCACCAGAAAAATTAAAAGAAATATTAGGTGAAGAGAATTTAGAAATTATTGCTGTTTTAGAAAATTTAAAATTACCTTTTAATGTGCAACAAACTATTCATATTAATAAGTTTGATGCAGATAAATTAACTATAGATAAAAGTAAAACGTATGTTATGGTTTGTCAGAGAGGGTTTAATAGTTATAGAGCAACCGTAAAATTGAAGAATAAGTATCCAGATTTAAAAGTATTGAATTTAACTGGCGGAATTTCTTCTTATTAAAATGAAAAGTACCGGAGTTTTTAAGATTGTATCACAAAAAAGAACTTGGTATGAAAGGGCTTTAGCCGCCGTTTTTTATGCAATTACAGCATATATAATTTTTCTGTTTTACAAGAATAATGGGGTTCATTTTACTGAGGTTTATTTTATAAAAAGTTTAAAAGTTTTAGCTAGTTTAATTTTTGTACTAGGTTTAGGTGTTCGATTTTCGTTTGTTATAAGCCATCATTTCAATTTTGATTTAAATAGATATAGAACCTATTATTCTGTTGGTAATTTAGGTTTTGGAAAATGGGAAAGTATAAAAAAGTTAGATAGAGTTTCTACTTTTGTAAATAATAGAGGAGAGTGTGATGTTAGTATTTGGAGTGTTAAGAATAAACGATATCTAATTGCAACTTTTAATGAGATAGAAGAAGCTGTTGTATTTGGTAGAGAAATTGCAGAGAAATTAAAAATTAGATTTAAAGAACGTAATTAAGTAAATGATAAAACCGATAGAATTTTATACGCAACAAAAAGTTGCTTTAGAGCAAGAAGCTAGTATTTTAAAGAAGAAATCTGTAAATCTAAGTATTTTTAGATTTGCTGTTTTTTTAGCAACAGCTTTTTTAGTTTACCTAACCTTTGGTTCGTATCCAGATGTTTTTATAATTGCTTTTTTAGGTTTGTCTTTATTCGGTTTTTTGGTTTTAAAACATTTAAACCTGTCAAGAAAGAGAAATATTATTGATGAAAAAATTAAGATAAATAAAACAGAAATTAGTGTTTTAAATCGTGATTTTTATCATTTAGAAACTGGAGAAGAATTTGTAGATCCTACTCATTTCTATAGTAACGATATCGATTTGTTTGGGAAAGGTTCTTTTTTTCAATATATAAATAGAACAAAAACTAATGATGGTAAAGTAGTTTTGGCGAACGTTTTTACAGGCAATAAAACAACAATTATTGTAGAGAAGCAAG
>CAXBIR010000111.1:0-4970 GCA_963975825.1 uncultured Polaribacter sp. | reverse complement strand
TGTATTAACAACAAATACAAATAGTTTTGATAGACTTTGCCAGTATTTTTCTTCGTTAGAAGATTTTTGAACATATCTCTAAATATTTTCTGTAGAATTTCTAAATTTTCCTATATCTTAAATTGATGAAAAATAGTGTTTATTTTAAGAAACATCTCATTTATTATTAACTTTTTCCTAATTTTCAATATATTTAGCTTTTAAGAATTTAAATTTAAAAACAGAATAAAGAGCTAAAGCAAAATACCATCCTTTATGTGTACTTAGAGTAAAACTAAATTGAGTTTCAAAAAAATAAAAAGTAACAAGTATAATTGTAGTAAAAAAAAGATAATCTGAAAAAATCCTCTTTTGGTTTTTAATGATAAAGTTATATTCATATAAACATATATAAATTATAAAAAGCGATAATAATAAACCAATTACTCCGAAACTAGATATTAACTCCATAAATAAATTATGTGCATAAGAACTTCCTGCACTATCAGCTTGGTTTGAATAAAAATCTTCAAATGTTCCAACACTTATACCCCAAGGTCTTTGCAAAAGTAGTTTAATAGAATCTGCATACGCTAAAAGTCTTGGACTTAAAGAATTACCATCTTTAGGTACAAGATCTATAAATCTCATTGCAATTTTATTAATATCAAAGGCAGTTACTAAAACTATTAATCCTGCAAAAGAGGTAACAATAAAAGCAAGTATAATTTTAATATTTAATTTAATTTTGAAAAACATTCCTAAAACAATAAGACTTGCTAAAAACATTGAAAAAACGGGCCCTCTAGTATTACTTTTTATAATTGAAAAAATTATAATTGCAAAAACAGGTAAACTAAATAAGATTTTTGCATTTTTAGTAATAGCATTTTTAAAGTTCGGTTTTATATAATAAATAATTATAAAAATTGAAGCTGTACATAAAAATAAACAAAAAGGAATAGGAAAAACTCCAGGAAATGTCATTCTAGCATACGGATATTTGGCAATACTATGAAGGTAAAGACTGATTAAAGAAAATGTAAAAGCGAAAAAAATTAAGCCGAAAACAAATTCAAAAAATTGCTTTTTGATATTATTAGTATTTGAAAATAATAACTTTGTGACAAAGTAAAAAGGACAACCCAAAAATAAAAATATACCTGTGTAATAAATTGATTTTGAAAAATTAGGTGAAATTATTAAAGAGATTATCATAACTAGACTAATTACTATCATAAAAACATCAATAACATCAACCTGATAATTAATCTTATCTTTTTTGTAAAAAATTTTCAATAAAATAATCATGAAACATATTGCAGGTAAGATAGCTCCTAGCACTAAATCATTCTCATTATAATAACCATAATAAGGTTTTTTATAATCTACATAAGGTATAGCTCTGAATAAATTTATATTTAATATAATAGCAATTGCTATTGAAGATTTTTTTATAGCAACTAGAATAACAAAAAAGAATACACAATAAATTAAAACTTGTTCCATTATTTATTTTTACCAATAAAACTTAAAAATTTCATCATTTTTAATCATTTCTATTAAAATCAAAATATGTCTTTAGCTCTTTATCTTTATCTGATATGACAATCTCGTTATCAGGTATTTTCCAATCAATATTTAAATCTTTATCATCAAACAAAACCCCATCTTCAGCATTTGGTTCATAATAATTATCACATTTATAAGAAACTATCGTATCATTTTCCAAAACAGAAAAACCATGTAAAAATCCTCTAGGAACAAATATTTGTTTGTTATTTTCTTTTGATAAAATACAAGAAAAATGTTGTCCATAAGTGTTAGAATTTTTTCTAACATCAACAACAACATCTAAAATTTTACCTTTTACAACTCTAACTAATTTTGCTTGTGCAAACTCTCCTCTTTGTAAATGTAAACCTCTTAAAACACCAAACTGTGATGTAGATTGATTGCCTAAAACAAAATCAACATCTAATCCTGTTTTTTCTTTAAATTCGTTTTTATTGTACTCTAATAAAAAACAACCTCTATGATCTTTAAAAAAAGTTGGTTCTATTACAAAACAATCTTTTAATGGTGTTTCTTTTACAATCATTTAATATCTAATAAATTTCTACCATAACCACTTTTTAATAATGGTTTTGCTAATTGTTGTAATTCTTTTTTGTTTATAAAACCGCTGGCAAAAGCTGCTTCTTCTATAGAACCTACTTTTAAACCTTGCCTTTCTTCTATAACCTCTACAAAATTACTTGCTTGCATCAAAGATTTAAATGTACCTGTATCTAACCAAGCAATACCTCTATCTAAAATTCTAACAGATAGATTTTTATCATTTAAAAAAGCTTTGTTAATATCTGTAATTTCTAACTCTCCTCTTTTACTCGGTTTTAGTTTTTTTGCTTTTTCAATCACAGAATTATCATAAAAATAAATTCCTGGAACAGCAAAACTAGATTTTGGTTTTAAAGGTTTTTCTTCAATTGAAATTGCATTTTGATGCTCATCAAACTCTACAACTCCATATCTTTCTGGATCATTTACATGGTACGCATATACAATTCCTCCATCTAGATTTGTATTTTCTTGTAATAATTTAGACAAACCTGTTCCGTAAAAAATATTATCACCTAAAATGAGCGCAACTTTATCATTACCAATAAAATCTTCTCCAATTAAAAATGCCTCTGCTAAACCATTTGGGTTTTCTTGAATTTCGTATTGAAAATCACACCCAATCTGGCTTCCATTTCCTAATAATTTTTGAAATAATGGTAAATCTTGGGGTGTAGAAATTATTAAAATCTCTCTTATACCAGCAGAAATTAATGTAGATAAAGGATAGTAAATCATAGGTTTATCATAAACAGGCATCAATTGTTTACTTACTGATAAAGTAAGAGGATGCAATCTTGTACCAGAACCACCTGCTAAAACTATTCCTTTCATTATTTATATTTTTCTAAATACCAATTAATGGTTTTTTTTATTCCTGATTCAAAGTTTTCTTGAACTTGCCAAGCTAATTCTGTTTCTAATTTTGTTGCATCTATTGCATATCTAAAATCATGACCTGGCCTGTCTTTTACAAACGTAATTTGATTTTTATACGAAGTTTCTTTTGGGTGAATTTCATCTAAAATAGTACAAATTGTATTTGCAATATATAAATTATCTCTTTCGTTTTTACCTCCAATATTATAGGTTTCTCCTAATTTTCCTTTCTTAAAAACCAGTTCAATTCCTATACAATGATCTAATACATATAACCAATCTCTAATATTTTTTCCATCACCATAAATGGGAATTTCTTCATCAGAAATAGCTTTTCTAATAATTGTAGGTATTAATTTTTCATCATGTTGTTTTGGTCCATAATTGTTAGAACAATTTGTTGTAACCACATTTAAACCATAAGTATGAAAATAGCTTCTTACCATAAAATCTGAAGATGCTTTTGATGCACTATAGGGACTGTTTGGTGCATATGAAGTTTGCTCTGTAAACGAACCTGTTTTACCTAAAGTACCATAAACCTCATCTGTAGAAACATGTAAAAATCTTGAATTTTCAAATCCCTGTTTATAAACATTTGGAGATTCCATCCAAAAACTTTTAGCAACATCTAATAAATTAAACGTACCAAAAACATTAGTTTGTACAAATGCATCTGGATTATTAATAGAATTATCTACATGAGATTCTGCTGCAAAATGTAAAACTCCTGTAAAATTATATTCTTCAAAAAGCGATTGTATTAAATTTCTATCGCAAACATCACCTTTAGCAAAAGTATAATTTGCGTTATTTTCTATTTCTTTTAAGTTAGATAAGTCTCCTGCATATGTTAACAAATCTAAATTAACAACATGTAATTCAGGGTTTTTATCAAGAAAATAAGGAATAAAATTAGAACCTATAAAACCTGCACCACCAGTTATTAGAACCGTTTGCATTTACTTACTTTTTGTAATTATCTAAATATTTATTTAACTTTAGTAAGAGTAAAAAACCAATCATTAAACCTGCACCTAATAATCCTAATAAAAACGCATAATTTTCTGTAATTCCTTTTATCTCATAACCAATTGGTTGAAAATTAGAGATAACGTTTATTACTTCGTATTTTTTAGATTTTTCGTTAGCAATATACTCCAAATCAGAATTTATTTTTCTATTGGTTTCAAACAATTCTAATTCTTTTGTTGTTCTTTTTTCTCCTCCTAAATCAATACTTGTTCCAGAAGATGTTTTCTTTGCTTCTTCTATCATAACCTCCATATAAACTTTTCTTAAAGAATCTATTTGGGTTAAATTTTCGCGATATAAAGAATCTGTTCTATTTAAGTTTTCGTTGGTTAAAATCTTTAATCTATTAAAATATTTATTATTTACAACAGACGAAATTATTACATCATCTAACTTAGAGAAAACATCGTTTTTTTCTGCAGTTACAGTTATTTTATGAACTTTATAATCGTAATCTGTAAAAGATGCTTTAAAGTCTGCATATTCATAACTTTTTATAGTTAAAGTATCTACTGATAAAATTAAATCGTTATAAGAATTTATAATATCACTATCTATTTTTAAGGGTACAATTTCAAATTTTTTAAGTGAAGCCGCTGCTGCTTTATCAATGCTAAAGGTTTGTTGAAGTATTGCTGTATCCTGTTGCTTCACTAAATCATTATAGTAATTTACATTATTATAAAGCTGTCTTGCACTACTGAAATTTGGTTCTAAAAGTAAATCAGAACCAAAACTCGATGGTTTTTTAACTTCTAAAAACACACCTATAACCAAACCAATTATGGCTGCAATTACTATTTTTATAATATTGTTTTTAAGAAAAATTAAAATTGCAATTATAAAATTAAATATTCCTTTAAAAATACCTCTAATAAAGTTAAAAAAGCTTGAAAATCCTTTTCCTATAATTACAAATAACGAACCTAAATCTACTTCTTCTTCGTTATTATTTT
>CAXBIR010000110.1:0-5063 GCA_963975825.1 uncultured Polaribacter sp. | reverse complement strand
CTCATTGCCCACCAAAGTAAAATCCTTCACATTTTGTGAGGGATTTTTTCGTTTATATAAGCTTCTTTTGAAACTATAGGTAATTCTTTTTTGCTATATTTGTTTTCTTGAAAAAGAACTAAAAAAGTACTTTTAAATGGATGTAGAGATATCTGGAAAAAAAATATTAGTGACAGGTGGAGCTGGTTTTATAGGTTCTAATTTGTGTGAAGCTTTACTTAATAAAAAGAATAAAGTTATTTGCTTAGATAATTTTTCTACGGGGAAAAGAGCTAATATTTCTTCTTTTTTAGAGAATTCAGATTTCACCCTAATTGAAGGTGATATTCGTAATCTGGATGATTGTATTTTAGCAACTTCTGGTGTAGATTATGTTTTACATCAAGCTGCACTTGGTTCTGTGCCTAGGTCTATAAAAGATCCTATAACTTCAAATGATGTAAATGTTTCGGGTTTCTTAAACATGCTTGTTGCTGCAAGAGATAATAATGTAAAAAGGTTTGTATACGCAGCAAGTTCTTCTACTTATGGAGATTCTGAATCATTGCCAAAAAAAGAAGATGTTATTGGTAAACCCTTGTCTCCTTATGCGATTACTAAATATGTTAATGAGTTGTATGCTGATGTTTTTAATAAAACATATGGTTTAGAAACTATTGGTTTGAGGTACTTTAATGTTTTTGGAAGAAGACAAGATGCAAATGGTGCTTATGCAGCAGTGATTCCTAAGTTTATTAATCAATTGATGAATTTAGAGTCGCCTACAATAAACGGAGATGGATTGCATTCTAGAGATTTTACTTACATAGATAATATTATTCAAATAAATTTATTGAGTTTAATTGCTGATAAAAGTGCAACGAATACTGTTTATAATGCAGCTTTTGGAGATAGAAATACTTTAAATGATTTGGTTTTGTATTTGAAAGAGTTTTTATCAGAGTATAAAGAAGGCGTTAAAAATGTTAATGTTATTTATGGTGCTAATAGAGTAGGAGATATTGCTCATTCTCATGCGGAAATAAAGAAGGCAATTGATAATTTAAATTATAATCCTGAATTTTCTTTAAAGGAAGGTTTGAGAGAGTCTATAAAATGGTATTCAGAAAATTTATAAAATGGAGAATATTAAAATAACTATAATTGGTTTAGGATATGTTGGTTTGCCTTTGGCTAGACTTTTTGCAACAAAATATGCTGTTGTTGGTTTTGATGTAAATGAAAATAGAGTCTCTGAATTAAAAAAAGGAAAAGATACTACTTTAGAGATTGAAGAAGGTGTTTTAAAAGATGTTTTAGTCGAAGAGAATTCAGGTGATATAGGTCTTTTTGTAACGACTTCTGTTGACGAAATAAAGGATAGTAACTATTATGTTATAACAGTTCCAACTCCCGTAGATAAAAATAATAGACCGGTGTTAACTCCACTAATAAAAGCTAGTGAAACTGTTGGTTCAGTTCTTAAAAAGAATGATATTGTTATTTATGAATCTACAGTATATCCTGGTGCTACAGAAGAAGATTGTGTTCCTGTTTTAGAAAAAATATCTAGTTTAAAATTTAATAAAGATTTTTTTGCGGGTTATTCACCTGAAAGAATAAATCCAGGAGATAAAAAACATACAGTAGATAAAATATTAAAAGTAACTTCTGGTTCTAATATTGAAATAGGTAAAAAAGTAGATAATTTGTATAGATCTGTAATTTCTGCAGGTACTCATTTAGCACCTACAATGAAGGTAGCAGAAGCTGCAAAAGTTATAGAGAATTCTCAAAGAGATATTAATATTGCTTTTGTAAATGAATTGGCTAAGATTTTTAATTTAATGGACATAAATACGCAAGACGTATTGGCTGCTGCTGGAACGAAATGGAACTTTCTTCCTTTTACTCCAGGTTTAGTTGGCGGACATTGTATTGGTGTAGATCCTTATTATTTGGCACAAAAAGCACAAGAATTTGGGTATCATCCAGAAATTATTCTTTCTGGTAGAAGAGTAAATGACAGTATGGGAATGTATGTTGCTTCTGAAGTAGCAAAACTGATGATAAAAGAAGGTGTAGAGGTTAAAAATGCAGAAGTTTTAGTTTTAGGAATTACATTTAAAGAAAATTGTCCGGATGTAAGAAATACAAAAGCTGTTGATGTGGTTAATGAATTAAAAGATTTTGGAACAAATGTTACTATTTATGACCCTTGTGCAAATCCTGAACAAGTAAAAAAAGAATATAATTTAGAGTCTCAAAAGACGGTGCCAAATAGAAAGTTTGACGCAATAGTTTTAACTGTTTCACATAACGAGTACAAATTTTTGGATTTAGAATCTCTTAAAAATAAAAAGTCTGTAGTATATGATGTTAAGAGTTTTTTTGATTCTAAAGACGTAAATAAATCATTATAAGATGAAGAATTTTGCATTAATGGGTGCTGCAGGATATATTGCGCCAAGACATTTAAAAGCAATTAAAGATACAAATAACAATCTAATAGCAGCTTTAGATAAATTTGACTCTGTTGGTGTTATGGATAGTTATTTTCCAAATGCAGATTTTTTTGTTGAATTTGAACGATTTGATCGTCATATAGAAAAGTTAAAAAGAAACCAAAATATAAATTTAGATTATGTAAGTATTTGTACGCCAAATTATCTACACGATTCTCATATAAGAATGGCGTTAAGAAGAGGTGCAGATGCTATTTGTGAAAAACCAATAGTTTTAAATCCTTGGAATATAGATGCTTTAGCGGCAATTGAAAAAGAATCTCAAGGAAAAATTAATACAATCCTTCAGTTAAGATTGCATGAATCTATTATTCAACTTAAAAATAAAGTCGATTTAGCGAATAAGAAAGGTAAATATGATATAGATTTAACATATATAACCTCTAGAGGAAAATGGTACGATATTTCATGGAAAGGAGATGAATCTAAATCAGGTGGAATTGCTACAAATATTGGTGTTCATTTTTATGATATGTTATCGTGGATTTTTGGTAGCGTTCAAGAAAATATAGTTCATCTAAGAGAGAAAAATAAAGCGGCAGGTTATTTAGAATTCGAAAACGCTAGGGTTAGGTGGTTTTTGTCTATTGATGAAAATGATCTTCCTGAAGAAATAAAAGAAAAAGATCAAAGAACTTATAGGTCTATAACTATAGATAATGAAGAATTAGAGTTTAGTAAAGGTTTTACTGAATTACATACAGAAAGTTATAAAAAAATACTTTTAAACAAAGGTTTTGGATTAGAAGAGGTTAGAAGTTCTATAGAAATAGTACATGATATTAGAAATAAAGAAATTGTAAAAAGAGGTGAAAAACACCCTTTTTTAGACTAAATTAATAATACTATATTTGCAAAAAAGAATCCGCATGAAAAAAAAAGCAATTATTGTTTCTGGTTACTTTAATCCTATTCACAAAGGTCATTTAGAGTATTTTAATAGTGCTAAAGATTTAGCAGATGAGTTATTTGTTATTGTAAATAGTGACTTGCAAAGAGATCTTAAAGGGTCTAAAGAGTTTCAAAAAGAAGAAGAACGTTTATTTATTGTTCAGAATATTAAAGCCGTAGATAAAGCAATTATTTCTGTAGATAAAGATAGAACCGTATGTAAATCTATTCGTGCTATTTTTGAAAAATATGGAGATGAATTTGAATTAGGCTTTGCTAATGGAGGAGATCAAAATAATAATTCTATTCCTGAGGCTCCAATTTGTAAAGAATTAAAAATAGAATTAATAGATGGCCTTGGAGATAAGATACAGTCTTCTTCTTGGTTATTGAATAAAAAATAAGCTTATGAAAGTAGGAATAACATTTAGTTCGTTTGATTTATTGCATGCTGGGCATATTAAAATGTTGGAAGATGCAAAGCGTCAGTGTGATTATTTAATTTGTGGACTGCAAACTGATCCAACATTAGATAGACCAGAAAAGAATAGACCAGTACAATCTGTAGTAGAAAGATATATTCAGTTAAAAGGATGTAAATATGTAGATGAGATTGTTCCCTATGCAACAGAACAAGATTTAGAAGATATATTAAGATCTTTTAAAGTAGATGTTAGAATTATTGGTGATGAGTATGCTAGTAAGCAGTTTACAGGTAGACAATACTGTGAGGAAAAAGGGATTGATTTGTATTTTAATAAAAGAGAACATCGTTTTTCTAGCAGTGGGTTAAGAAAAGAAGTACAAGAGAAAGAAAATTTAAAAGTAAAAGATAAATAATTGAAAGTTTCTATCATTGGGTGTGGATATGTAGGTCTTACTGCAGGTGCTTGTTTTGCTGAAATGGGAAATAAAGTTATTTGTGTTGATGTTGATTTTTCGAAAATTGAAAAGTTAAACAATGGCTTTATACCTATTTTTGAACCAGGATTAAAGGAAATGATTGTTACAAATCTTAAAAATAAAAATATTTTTTTTACTACCAATTTATTTCAAGCGATTAGCGATGCAGAAATAGTTTTTATAGCTGTAGGTACGCCTATGGGGGATGATGGTTCAGCTGATCTACAGTATGTTTTAGCTGTTGCCAAGTCAATTGGAGAAACTATGAATAAAAGGTTAATAGTTGTTGATAAATCGACCGTTCCTATTGGTACAGCAGATAAAGTAAAGGCAACTATTCAGGCAGAATTAGATAATAGAAAATCAGATTTATTATTCGACGTAGTTTCTAACCCAGAATTTTTAAAGGAAGGAGCAGCAATAGACGATTTTATGAAGCCAGATAGAGTTGTTATTGGAGCCGACTCTGAGTATGCTTTTGAGAAGATGAAACAATTGTATTCACCCTTTTTTAGAACTCATGATCGTTTTATTACTATGGATATTCGTTCTGCAGAAATGACAAAATATGCGGCGAATGCAATGTTGGCTACTAAAATTTCATTTATGAATGAGATTGCTAACATTTGTGAAAGAGTTGGTGCAGATGCAAATATGGTTAGAATTGGTATTGGTTCAGATAAAAGGATAGGTTATAGTTTTATTTATCCAGGTGCAGGTTATGGAGGTTCTTGTTTTCCTAAAGATGTAAAAGCTTTAAAGAAA
>CAXBIR010000109.1:0-5169 GCA_963975825.1 uncultured Polaribacter sp. | reverse complement strand
GATGTTAGGAAATCGATAATTATTTTGGTGGTATTTTTATTCAATTATAGAGTATTTAGTGTTTCTATTATTCGAAACTAATTTTCATTTCTATTTCTGGTTCTAGAAAATAAGTAAAAACTGCAATCTTATTTTTAAAGGGTTTTTCTAAAGAAAATTGATAAGGAATGCTTAGTGAAGACTCGTTTCTAGAAAGCCAAATATCTTTGTAAATATGTACTTTGGTGTCTATTATAAATCGATTAATAAGGTTTTCATCAAAAGAAGAAATGTCAATTTTTGTGCTAGGTAATTCTGTAAGAATGGTATTTGTATTCTTGCTAACACTTGTTTTTGTATTAAAAATGGTATCAATATTTATTTCTTCACTATCTGAGTTTGTTTTATTATTTAGAACAATAGACAGATCTAAAATTACATTTTCTGGTATTAGCACAATGTCTTTTTTAAATTGTGGTAATAAATTAATTAAAATAGGTACATAGCACTCTCTGTATAATAAGGCGTCTAAAGTTTCGCTTATTAAAACATGAAAAGAAGAACCGTTATTAATTTTAAAAGTAATGGCATCTGCTGTGTAAATGTCTTTTACGTAGCTAGAAAGATTTAATTTATCAATTAGTTTTTTTGCAGAAATTACCGAGTTCTTGTTTATTTCTAATAAAGAAAACTGTATTTCTTCTGGTTTAAAAAGCGGTGCAACCAAAGTTAAAAAAGGAGCATAAGGGCCACAACCTGCATAAAATATATTAATTGGTGTATTGGGGTGTTTTTTCTGTGCTTCTTTAATAGCTATAATTATTGCTTTCAAAAATTTAGAAGTTCGCTTATAATCGAATAAACATTGTGCTGCAAAGTTTAAACCCAAAGCACTTCCTTTAAAAGCAGGAATTGCAGCAGAGTTTTCTAAAGAATGGTCGTAACCAGAAATTTGTGTAATTTCTTGTAAATGTACATGTATTTTATGTATGCAATTTTCACTTTCTAAATCTGTTGTAGCAGTGTCTATTATCACACTTGTTAGTTCTTTAATTTCTTTGCAAATGTTGGGGTTACTCATTACTAGATGCTACTTTTAGTTTTAGCAAGCTAAGCTAAAGATTTTGATAAATAAGCAAACGAGTATAAGTACCTGTTTTTTAGAAATAAAATATTTGTATCAGAATTTAAAAAGCACCAGAGATTTTAAGTCATATTTATAAATCAGATGGTATCTTTGCACTTTATTTATATGTATGTCTATAAACACACTTTTAATAACACCACCTTTTACTCAATTAAATACTGCATATCCTGCAACTGCTTACATTAAAGGTTTTTTAGAATCTAAAAATGTAAAAGCAACACAAGTAGATTTAAGTATAGAGTTGTTTACTGCTGTGTTTACTAAAGAATTTATAGATGCAATTTTTAAGCAAGCGGCAATGCTTGGTAATAAAGAGTTGCCTTTGGTTTGGGAGCAAAAAGAAGAATATATAAATAAGGTAGATGCTGTTATGAGTTATTTGCGTGTGCAAGAAGTAACTGCTGCATACCAAATTGTACATAAAGATTTTTTACCTCACGGACACAGACGTGTTAAATTGAATAAAGATTTAACAACAGAATTTGGTAAATTAGGTATTTTAGACAAAGCCAAACATATTGCTACTTTGTTTGTAGAAGAATTGGGCGATTTTATAAACCTAAACGTAGATGAGTTTTTCTCTTTTACGCGATACGCAGAACAAATTGGTAGAGCTGCTTCTAGTTTTGATACGATTGATGAGTGTTTACAATATGAAACAACATTAATAGAAGATGAAATGTTGTATTTGTTGGAAGAGCAATTAAAAGTAGATGCGTATGACTTGGTTTGTTTTACGGTTCCTTTTCCAGGGAATTTGTTTTCTGCATTGCGTTGCGCACAATTTATAAAACAAAACTATCCTACAATTAAAATAGGAATGGGTGGTGGTTATTGCAACACAGAATTAAGACGTTTGTCTGATCCCAGAATTTTCGATTTTGTAGATTTTATAACTTTAGACGATGGTGAAGGTCCGTTGTTAAGAATTACAGAATTTTTAGATGGTAAAATAGGAGAGGATAAGCTAGAAAGAACTTATATCTGTAGAGATAACAAGGTAATTTATGCGAATAAAATACCAAATACTATTTTTCATCATAAAAATTTACCAGCGCCAAGTTACATTGGTTTGCCAACAGAAAAGTATTTATCTTTTTTAGATGTTATGAATCCGATGCACAGAATGTGGTCTGATGGAAAATGGAATAAACTAACGATTTCTCATGGTTGTTATTGGAAGCAATGTTCTTTTTGTGATGTTACACTAGATTATATAAGCAATTACGAAAATACTACGGCAGATGATTTGGTAAATAAAATTGAAAAAATAATATCTGAAACAGGTATTACAGGTTTTCATTTTGTAGATGAAGCTGCGCCACCAAAAATGCTAAGAGCATTGGCAAACAAATTAATAGAAAGAAAAATTTATATTACTTGGTGGACAAACATTAGATTCGAGAAAACATTTACACCAGAACTATGTTCTTTGTTATCTAAATCTGGTTGTATTGCAGTAACGGGTGGTTTAGAAGTTGCTTCAGACAGATTGTTGGCTAAAATGAAAAAAGGAGTAGACATTGCACAAGTTGCAAGAGTTACCAAAGCATTTGCTGACGAAAACATTATGGTACATGCTTATTTAATGTTTGGTTTTCCAACAGAAACCGAGCAAGAAACTATAGATTCTTTAGAAGTTGTACGTCAGTTATTTCAAAATAACTGTATTCAATCTGCTTTTTGGCATCAGTTTGCATGCACAAGTCATAGTCCTGTAGGTAAAAACCCAGACGAATTTCAAATTAATATTATTGGACCAGAGTTTAAAGGTTTTGCAGAAAACGATTTGTATCATGAAGATCCAACAGGAGCAGAGCACCATTTATATAGCGAAGGTTTAAATACAGCTTTAAATAATTACTTAAATTATAAAGGTTTTGAGATTCCTTTACAGAAATACTTTAATTTTAAAGTACCAAAAACTACACAAAAAAAAGAGTTGATAAAAGAGTTTTTAGAAGTTTAAATTTTTAGAAGCTATTTCCTGCTTTCAGCACTCGCTTTTTTTAGTTTGATCTTGTTTTTAATTTGTTCATGCTTCGCAAATAAACTAAAACGAACACTAAAAAAGAGCTCAAACAAATGCTTCAATCAGGGCTAAACCTATTTGCCACAAAATGTAAATTATAAACTAGTTTAATACCTTTTTATAAAAGTAAAACTTTATAACAGACATATTAAAAGTCCTATCAGGTTGCAGTAATAATTCTATTAGGTTTCAATAATAAAAAATACTAGTACTTTTAAATAAATATACTAGTATTTTTAATCAATTATTCTATATTATTTTTCTTACTAAAGTAGATAAAATACAAAAGGTATACTGATAGAGGTTGTCTTAAAACACAGCCTAAGCACAATTTGATAATAGTTAAAGTTTTAGTAAGTCGTTATGGCAATCATATTACAAAACGTACTTTTCAAAAATATCTTGTAATTCCTTTTCAGGGTCTTCACATAAACCAGGGTGTGTTTTAGAACTTTGTATAATAGTACTTCTGCAAGCAGCTAACCATCTAAAACGATCAGAAACTTCAAATTCGCCAATTTTACCTCCAGCAGCTTTTCCTTCGCAAATTAATTTCCAAGCATTTAAATATTCATTTAAAAAATTGATATCTATTTCTGGTGCCAAGGCTTTTAATTTGTTAGCGTCTATATGGTATTTTATGCCCAAATATTTTTTTCGTTTAGAGAAAAGAAGCACACCAACATTAAAGAACTCTTCACGCTCTACTTTTGGTACAATTCTAATAATTGCATATTCAAATGTAATTTTATCTTGCATCTTCGGCTTCTTTAACTAATACATCTATCATAGAAAGTTTTGCATTTAAAAAAGTTATATACGCAGCTCTCATTTCGTTAGGATTTAAAAAATCTCTTTCGCTTAACAACCAATCTTCAGGAATGTTATTTACAATTTCTGTAATTACATTGTTGTTTATAGCTTGTTTTATTTCTTCTGCAGCTTTTAATAAATTAGTAGCTTTGGGTAAAAGCACATGGTCTTTTATTAAAGGAAAAGTTCTGGTTAAATGGTTTTCCCAAGTTTCCCAATTATGGTGAAAGTAAAAACTAGCGCCATTATCTATTACCCATAATTCTTTATTCCAGTTTAATAAGTTGGTGTTTTTTGCAGTTCTATCTATGTTGCTAATTAAGCTATCTAAAATAACCACTTTAGAAGCAGTTAAAGAATCTACTTCAGAAACCAAAGGATCGTAAGTTATTGCGCTAGATAAAAAATGCAAGCCTAAATTTAAGCCAACACTAAATTTTAGTAAATCTTGTATTTCTTCATCAGGTTCTGTTTTGCTAAAAGAATCGTCTAAATTCATAAATACCAATTCTGGTACTTTTAAATTTATAGCTCTTGCCAACTCGCCGCCAATAAATTCTGAAATTAATGCTTTTTTACCTTGTCCTGCACCTCTAAATTTTAGCACATATAAAAATCCATCATCTGCTTTAACAATTGCAGGTAAAGAACCACCTTCTCTTAAAGGATAAATATATTGAACAACGTTTACTGTTCTTATATCAATTGTATTCATAAATACTAAAATATATTATTTAAATAAGTTTTTGGTGAAATAGAAAGTTTTGTTTTGAAATTAGTTTACAAAGAATAGAAAATTATTTCTGATATTCTTCGAAAGTACCATCTGTATAAAAAACGACAATACGTTGTATTTTTTTTCCAACTACATTTTTTTCAGAATTAAATAAAGTAGGAGTAGAAGTTGTATTGCTGTTTTTAGATTCTTCTGTTTTTGGAAAAACACCTTTTCCGTTTAACAACCAATGAATATCTACATCCTTAAATTCTGAAGTAACTTTTAGAATAAAATCTAAGCTTGGTTTATTTCTTCCAGACAAAATATGAGAGATGCTAGAACGTTGCACACCTACTTTATCTGCAAAGGTAGATGCCGAAAGTTGATGGTGTTCCATCAGTTTCTTAAGTCTATTTGTAAAATCTTCAGTGTTTATCATTGTAACAATTTGTTATATTACAAATGTAAAACATATAGATT
>CAXBIR010000108.1:0-5344 GCA_963975825.1 uncultured Polaribacter sp. | reverse complement strand
AAAAGCGCAAAATTACTGAAGATCATGAAGATGTTAAGAAAATTTACAGAAAAGCCTCACAAAGAGATATAGATATTTGGCAACAAGCAAGAGGTAAAGAAGAAGAAACACAACGAAAAGGAAGAGAAATTTTAGGCCGTTTAGGTTTGCAAATGAAACTTTCTGATGTAGAGTATCAAGGAGATGGTAACAAAGCCACTTTTTATTATACTGCAGATACAAGAGTAGATTTTAGACAATTAATTAGAGATTTAGCTAGTGCATTTTCTATTAGAGTAGAAATGAAACAAGTAGGTGCTAGACAAGAAGCAGCTCGTTTAGGTGGTGTAGGTTCTTGTGGTAGAGAATTATGTTGCTCTACTTGGTTAACAGATTTTAGAAAAGTAACTACATCTGCAGCTCGTTATCAACAATTATCTTTAAATCCGTTAAAATTAGCGGGGCAATGTGGTAAACTTAAATGTTGTTTAAATTTCGAATTAGACACATATTTAGATGCCTTAAAGACGTTTCCAAAACAAGATTTGGTTTTAAAAACCGAAAAAGGAGATGCTGTTTTTGTAAAGATGGATATTTTTAAAAATCATCTTTGGTACACCTATAAAGAAGAACGTTTTAAATGGTTTAGATTAACTTTAGAGCAAGTTTTAGAAATAATAGATTTAAACAAAAACAACGAAAAATCTGCAACTTTAGAAGAATATGAATCTGATGTAGAAGTTGCTGTTAAAGTAAATTTTGAAGACGCAGTTGGGCAAGATAGTTTAACTCGTTTTGATGCACCTAAAACAAGTAAACGTAAGAGAAACAACAGAAATAAGAACAAGAAAAAACCTGTTGGAGCAGTTGCAAATAATACACAACAAAAACCTGTAGCTAGAAAAAAACCACAAGCAAAACAGCCTAATAAGCCACAAGCAAAAGGTAAGCCACAGCCGCAGAATAATGCTAAAGCGCCTCAGCAAAATAAGCCAAAGCCAAAACCTAGACCAAGGCCAAGACCAGCAGCTAAAGCAAAACCAAACACTAATGCAGATGTAACAGCATCGCCAAAAGCAAAAAAACAACCTGTTAAGCAAAATAAAAAGCCTAATACATCTGTTAAAACAAATGAAAATAAGCCTAAAAACGAGGTAAAAAAGCCAAATAAACCAAGAAAACCTAATAATAGAAATCGTAATAATAACACTCCAAAAAATGGAAACGATTCAGAAAAATAATTTTCTTGCTCTTTTATTAGCTACTTTTTTAATAGTTTCTTGTAATGATAAATCAGAATTTAATCAATACAAAACATTAGAAAATAGTTTGTGGAATTCTAACAATAAAATAGATTTTAGTTTTGAAGTAAAAGATACTATTTCACCTAAAAACTTGTTTATAAATATTAGAAATAACAACGATTATGAATTTAGCAATCTGTATATAATTACAGAATTAAAATTCCCAGATAATAGTCTTGTTATAGATACGTTACAATATGAAATGGCAAATGCATCTGGAGAATTTTTAGGAGATGGTTTTGCTGAAATAAAAGATAATAAATTGTTTTATAAAGAGTCTAAAATTTTTCCTATTTCAGGAGGTTATTCTCTGTTTATAAGACAGGCAATGAGAAAAAATGGTGAAGTTAACGCTATTGAAAATCTAAAAGGAATTCAAGAAGTAGGCTTTAGTATCGAAAAATTAAATTAAGATGAAAAAGAAAGAAACAACTAGTTTTAATAAATATTTAAAGTGGTTCTGGGGAATTGTTTTAGGAGGTTTTGCCTTTATTTTATTACTGTTTTTATATACAGCATGGGACCCTTTTAATACTTTGCCTTCTTTTGAAGAATTAGAAAATCCGCAAACAAATTTAGCAACAGAAGTTATTTCTATTGATGGAAAAACGATTGGAAAATACGCTACAGAAAATAGAACGCCAATTAAATTTAAAGAATTACCAACAAATATGGTAAATGCTTTAGTTGCAACAGAAGATGAGCGTTTTTATGAGCATTCTGGTATCGATTTTAAAGGTACAGCAAGAGCAATTTTAAAACCAGGAAGTGGTGGTGCAAGTACAATTACGCAACAATTAGCTAAAATGTTGTTTACTGGTAAAGCTTCTAGAAATATTGTTAAAAGAGTACTTCAGAAAACCAAAGAGTGGGTTGTTGCAACTAAATTGGAAAGGCAATATACTAAGAATGAGATTATTGCTATGTATTTAAATAAATACGATTTTTTAAATCAGGCAGTAGGTGTGCGTTCTGCAGCAAGAATATATTTTGGTAAAGAGCCAAAGGAATTAGACATAAATGAATCTGCTATGTTAGTAGGTATGTTAAAAAATTCATCTTATTTTAATCCTTTAAGAAGAGAAAAAAAGGTAAAACAAAGAAGAAATGTTGTGTTGTTGCAAATGACACGTAGTAATTTTATAAACGAAGTAGAAAAAGATTCTTTACAAAAATTAGATTTAGGTTTAGACATTCATAAAGAAAGTCATAGCGATGGTTATGCAACTTATTTTAGAGGTCATTTACAAAAAGTAATGCGTAAATGGGTGCAAGAAAACCCAAAACCCAATGGAGAACAATACAATATTTTTGAAGATGGCCTAAAAATTTATGTAACCTTAGATTCTAGAATGCAACAATATGCAGAAGAGGCTGTAAATGAGCATATGTCTAATTTACAAACTTTCTTTTTTAAAGAACAAAAAAAGAATAAAACAGCACCTTTTTACGATATAGATAAAAGTCAAGTAAAAGGAATTATAGACAGAGCTAAAAAAAATTCTGAAAGATATAAACGTTTAAAAATAGCTGGTAAATCTTCAAAATATATAGATGAAGTATTTAAAAAGAAAACAGCAATGAAAGTGTTTTCTTACAAAGGAGATTTAGATACAATTATGTCTCCAAATGATTCTATTGTTTATTATAAATACTTTTTACGTTCTGGTTTATTATCAATAGAACCACAAACAGGACACATAAAAGCTTGGGTTGGTGGTGTAGATTATAAACATTTTAAATATGACGCTGTAGAGCAGCAAAAAAGACAAGTAGGTTCTACTTTTAAACCATTTGTTTATGCAACTGCAATTAATCAGTTAAAACTATCACCATGTGACCAGTTTCCAGATATTCCTTACACAATTCCTAAAGGAAAATATGGTATTCCAGAAGCTTGGACGCCAAGTAACTCTACTCCAAAATACGGAGGAATGTTAACTTTAAAAGAAGGTTTAGCTGGTTCTGTAAACACAATGTCTGCAAGATTAATAGATATGGTTTCACCAGAAAATGTTGTTCGTTTAGCAAAAGCAGCTGGTATAGAAACAGATATTCCTGCAAACCCATCTATTGCTTTAGGTGCTGTAGATTTATCTTTATTAGAAATGGTAAGTGCATATTCCACTTTTGCAAACAGAGGTTTACGTGTAAGCCCAATGATTATTACAAGAATAGAAGATAAAAACGGAACTGTTTTAGAAGAATTTACACCAGAAACACAAGAGGTTTTAAGTGAAGAATCTGCTTATGTAGTTTTAAATTTATTAGAAGGTGTTACGCAATCTGGTTCTGGAGCAAGATTAAGATCTGGCTATACAGCATACCCAAAAATTGTAACAGGTTTTCCTTACAAATTTACAAATGCTATTGCTGGTAAAACAGGAACAACTCAGAATCAATCAGATGGTTGGTTTATGGGAATTGTACCTAACTTAACAACAGGAGTATGGACAGGTGGAGAAGAAAGAGCAACTCATTTTCCTGGTATTGGCTTTGGCCAAGGGGCAACAATGGCTTTACCATCTTGGGCTTTATTTATGCAAAAATGTTATGCCGATAAAAGTTTAAAAATTAGTAAAGCAGAATTTGATAAGCCAGAAAACTTATCGATAAATATTAATTGCGAAGAGAAAGACGATAAAAAAGAAAAAGACAATAAAGAAATAATACCAGAAGAAGATACAGACTTTTAATTTGTTTCAGAACTTCATAAAACAATATAATAATGATTAACAAAAAAGTAAATAACGTACAAGAAGCGCTAAAAGGTGTTAAAAGTAAAATGACTTTTATGCTTGGTGGTTTTGGTTTATGCGGAATTCCGGAAAATGCAATTTCAGAATTAGTAAAATTAGATGTTAGAGAAGTTACTTGTATTTCAAATAATGCTGGTGTAGATGATTTTGGTTTGGGTTTATTACTTCAAAATAAACAAATAAAAAAGATGATCTCTTCTTATGTTGGTGAAAATGATGAGTTTGAAAGACAAATGTTGTCTGGTGAGTTAGAAGTAGAATTAACACCACAAGGTACTTTAGCAGAAAAGTGTAGAGCTGCACAAGCTGGTTTTCCTGCATTTTACACGCCTGCAGGTTATGGTACAGAGGTTGCAGAAGGAAAAGAAACTAGAGAATTTGATGGTAAAATGTATGTTTTAGAACCTGCTTTTAAAGCAGATTTTGCTTTTGTAAAAGCTTGGAAAGGAGATGCTGCAGGAAATTTAGTTTTTAAAGGAACCTCTAGAAACTTTAATCCCAATATGTGTGGTGCTGCAACAATTACTGTGGCAGAAGTAGAAGAATTGGTAGAAGTTGGCGAGTTAGATCCTAACAATATACATATTCCAGGAATTTTTGTACAAAGAATTTTTGAAGGAAAAGATTACGAGAAAAGAATAGAACAAAGAACAGTAAGACAAAAAAACTAATTATGGCTTTAGATAAAATAGGAATCGCGAAGCGAATTGCACAAGAAGTTCAAGATGGTTTTTACGTAAACTTAGGTATTGGTATTCCTACGTTGGTTGCTAACTATGTAAGAGAAGGTATAGAAGTTGAGTTTCAATCTGAAAATGGAGTTTTAGGAATGGGCCCTTTTCCGTTTGAAGGAGAAGAAGATGCAGATATTATAAATGCAGGTAAACAAACTATTACTACAATGCCAGGAGCAAGTTTTTTTGATTCTTCTATGAGTTTTGCAATGATACGTGGTAAACATGTAGACTTAACAATTCTTGGTGCTATGGAAGTTGCCGAAAATGGTGATATTGCCAACTGGAAAATTCCAGGAAAAATGGTAAAAGGAATGGGTGGTGCAATGGATTTAGTAGCTTCTGCAGAAAACATTATTGTAGCAATGATGCATTCTAATAAACGTGGCGAATCTAAAATTTTAAAACAATGTTCTTTACCGTTAACAGGTGTTGGTTGTGTTACTAAAGTGGTTACAAACTTAGCCGTTTTAGAAGTAAAAGATAATGCATTTCACTTATTAGAAAGAGCACCAGGAGTTTCTGTAGAAGAAATACAAAATGCTACAGAAGGTACTTTGGTTGTAAA
>CAXBIR010000107.1:0-5568 GCA_963975825.1 uncultured Polaribacter sp. | reverse complement strand
ATCTTAATATTTTAAATGAAGCAGCAAAATTAGGCGAAGTTACAGTAGGTCTTTTAACAGATAAAGCAATTGCAAGTTATAAGAGATTGCCATATTTAGAATTTGATCAACGAAAAATTATTTTAGAGAATTTAAAATCTGTAAAAAATGTTATTTCACAAGAAACACTAGATTATAGACCTAATTTATTAAAATTACAACCAGATTTTGTAGTACATGGAGATGATTGGAAAGAGGGGGTTCAAAAAACTACAAGAGAGCAAGTTATAACAACTCTAAAGGGTTGGGGAGGAAAATTAATTGAAGTTCCTTACACAAAAGGCATATCAAGCACAAAATTAAATAATGCTCTTAAAGAAATTGGCACTACACCAGATATTAGAAGAGCACGTTTAAAAAGATTAATTGAATCTAAAGAGATTGTTAGAATCATAGAAGCTCATAATGGTTTAACAGGATTAATTACAGAAAATATTCATGTAGATGTAAATGGAGAACGTAGAGAGTTTGATGGAATGTGGGCAAGTAGTTTAACAGATTCTACATCAATGGGAAAACCAGATATTGAAGCTGTTGATATAACCTCTAGAGCTAATAATATAACCAATTTAGTAGAAGTTACTACAAAACCAATTATTTTTGACGGTGATACTGGTGGCAAGGTAGAGCATTTTGTTTTTACAGTAAGAACTTTAGAAAGGTTAGGCGTATCCGCAGTTATTATTGAAGATAAAATTGGATTAAAAAAGAACTCTTTATTTGGTACAGATGTTACGCAACATCAAGACACAATTGAAAATTTTTCTAAAAAAATTCAAGCAGGAAGAAATGCTAGAGTTACAGATGATTTTATGGTAATTGCTAGAGTTGAAAGTTTAATTCTAAAAGCAGGTATGGAAGACGCCTTAAAACGTTCAAAAGCATATATTGAAGCTGGAGCAGATGGTATTATGATACACTCAAAGGAAACATCACCAGATGAAATTTTAGAGTTTTGTTCTAAATACCAAAAGTTTGAAAGAAAAGTTCCTTTGATTGCTGTGCCATCTAGTTACAATACTATAACAGAAGATGAATTAGCTAAAGCTGGTGTAAATATAGTTATATATGCAAATCAATTATTAAGAAGTGCATATCCAGCAATGGTAGATACTGCAAAATCTATACTTACTCACAAAAGATCTCACGAGTCTAGAGACAACTGTATTTCTATAAAAGAAATTTTAGAGTTAATTCCAGGAACAAAATAATAAAAAATCGATAATGATTAGTACAGCTGAATTTTACAACGCTTTAAAGAAGCGAGAAATTGATTTTTTTACAGGAGTACCAGATTCTTTATTAAAAGATATTTGTGCATATATTTCTGATAATGCACCTAAGGAGAGACATATAATTACTGCAAATGAAGGTAATTCTATTGGTTTAGCAGTTGGTAATTACTTGGCAAGTGGCAAGCCGTCTTTAGTTTATATGCAAAATTCTGGTTTTGGAAATACTGTTAATCCTTTATTATCAATTGCAGATGAAGCTGTTTATGGAATACCAATGTTACTTTTAATTGGTTGGAGAGGTGAACCTGGTAAGAAAGATGAACCACAACACGTTAAGCAAGGTGAAGTTAGCGAAGATTTATTAATTGCGATGAAAATTCCTTATCAAATACTTGATGAAAATAGCAATATAAACGAGGTTTTAGATAAAGCGATACAAGTTGCAATGAGTGAAAAGAAACCTTATGCACTTCTTGTTAGAAAAAAAACTTTTGAAAAATATAAACTTCAAAGTGATGTACAAAGCTCTTACCCTTTGAATAGAGAGGGTGCTGTGAAATTAATTATTGATGAATTAGGTGAAAGTGATATCGTAGTTTCTACAACAGGAAAAACATCTAGAGAAGTTTTTGAATACAGAGAAGCGCTCGATCAAACACATGAAAAAGATTTCTTAACAGTTGGTGCAATGGGTCATACAGCATCAATTGCGATGGGAATAGCCATTGAGAAAAAAGATAGAAATATTTTTTGCTTGGATGGTGATGGCTCTGTATTAATGCATATGGGAAGTTTACCCGTAAATGGTATGATGAAAAGTGTAAATAACTTTAAACATATTGTAATTAATAATGGCGCACATGATTCTGTTGGTGGGCAACCAACTTTAGGTTTTGATATTGATTTTACTAAAATAGCAGAAGCTTCAGGTTATACATCTGTAGATTCTGCATCAGAAGTTAATGATATTACACGAAAAATTAACGTTTTAAAAAGCCATAAAGGACGTGCTTTTTTAGAAATAAAAGTTAACAAAGGTGCAAGAGCAGAACTTGGTAGACCAACTACAACACCAAAAGAAAATAAAAAAGCTTTTAAAAAGTTTCTTAAATGATTCAAAATTTAATTGCAAATATTTCTAGTCTTGAATTAGAAAATCTTTTTAGCAACTATTCAGCTAAAAAGATTTTTCTAGTTTCAGGAAAATCTTCATATAAACTTTCTGGTGCAGAAGAATTTATTGACAAAATATCAAAAGAATTAGATTTTGTAAGGTTTTCTGATTTTGAGCAGAATCCTAAATACGAAGATGCAGTTAAAGGAGCTGCATTATATCAACAAACTAATTGTGATATTGTTGTTGCAATAGGTGGTGGTAGTGTTATAGATATGGCAAAACTAATTAATGTTTTTTCTGCTAATAATCATTTAGATTACTTAGAGATTGTGAAGAACTCTAAATTAATAACTAAAAAAGGGAAATTACTGATTGCAATTCCAACAACTGCAGGTACTGGAAGTGAAGCAACTCATTTTGCAGTTGTATATCATAATAAAAAGAAATATTCTGTAGCACATCAATTTATATTACCAGAAGTAGTTGGCTTACATTTACACAACCTAAATATTTAACGGCATGTGCTGGTTTAGATGCATTATCTCAAGCAATAGAATCTTATTGGAGTGTTGGAGCTACCAATGAATCTAAAAGATACGCAAAAGAGGCAATATCATTATTAATTGACAACTTAGAGGCTAGTGTAAATGAACCAAATAAAATAAGTAGAATAGCAGTAATGCAAGGTGCTTATTTAGCAGGGAAATCAATTAATATAACAAAAACAACTGCTCCTCACGCTATTTCTTATGCTTTTACCACCTACTTTTCAATTCCACATGGGCATGCAGTATTTTTAACTCTACCCCAATTTTTTGTTGCGAATAGTAAAGTTACAGAATTAAATGTAAATGATTCTAGAGGAAAAGAATATGTGCAAAAAACTATGCAAGAATTGTATAACTTATTAAAAGTAAATACAGCTAATGAAGCAAAAGATTTGCTGATGGATATACTAAATAAAATAGATGTAGAAAAATCTTATATTAAATTAGGAGTTAATACTGAAGAAGATATTCAATTAATACTAGATAGTATTAATGTAGAGCGATTAAAAAATAATCCCGTTAATTTATTAAAAGAAGAGATCAAAACCATTCTTTTAGATTCTCTAAATTAACTATAATTTTAAATGAATGAAAGATTTTATTTTAAAATGTATAGATAGTTGTATTCCTAAAAAAAGAAATAGACTACTTTATTCAAGTTTTCCAGATATTGCAGATAATAGTTTTGCTTTTTTTATTTATGTTTTAAATAATCAAGTCGAGTATGAAAATATTTGGTTGGTAAAAGATTTAAATAATATTAAACGTTTTGAAAATTTAATTTCCAAGTATTCAGAATCTAAAAATTATAAGATTGTAAAAAAAATGTCCCTTTTAGGATTTTACTATTTTTTTTCTTCTAAATATATTTTTTATACACATGGTTTGTTTAATGCTTTTCCTTTGTCAAAAAAACAAACAGTTGTGAATTTTTGGCATGGAATGCCTCTTAAAGTAATAGGTCTTTTAGATGGTAAAAAAGAATTTTTAAAATCGCATTATGTTATTGCAACTTCTACCATGTTTCAAGATATTATGTCTAGAGCTTGTGGTATTGATAAAAAAAATGTGTTAGTTTTAGGGCAACCAAGAAATGAGTTTCTTTTAGAACCTAAAGCAACTTTAAACGAATTATTTGCTAAAAAATCCTCAAAAGATTTAACGACAGTTTTGTGGATGCCAACTTATAGGAAATCTACTTTTGGGGAAATAAGGGAAGATGGAGATTTACTTGATGATGATTTAATGTCAACTAATAATTTAGAGACTTTAAATGAATTTTTAAAAAAATCTGGCGCAAATTGTTTTATAAAGTTGCATCCTATGGATGTAAATACTGTAGATAGTTTTAGGGAATATTCTAATCTTGTATTTTTAGATAATGAATCTTTTAATCATAAAAATCTTAATATGTATTCTTGTTTTGCATCTGTAGATATTTTGTTAACAGATTATTCATCTATTTATATGGATCTTTTAATTTTAGATAAACCAGTAGGTTTTGTAATTAATGATTTTAAATCATATAAGAACTCAAGAGGCTTTACAATTGATAATCCTTTAGATTATATGCCAGGAGAAATTATTTATGATAATAAAGATTTAATTTCGTTTTTACATACATCAATTCTACTAAAAGAAGATAAATATGCTGCACAAAGAGCTAAGATAAATTTAGAATTTAATGAAGTTTACAAAAAATCATCAGAACGTATTTTTAATACAATAATCTTAAAAACAAGTGAACTTAATTAAAAACAAAGATTATAAAATTATTGCTAAAAACTTTTCGTTTTTAAGTTTTTTGAAGTTCTTTAATATAGGGTTTAAATTTATTTTAATTGCTTATTTAATAAGAGTTTTTGGGACAGAACTTTATGGTGTGTTAACTTGGGCAGATTCTATTATCCAGTTTTTTTTAATGTTTATAAACTTTGGCTTTAATGTTTATGCTGCCAAATATATTGTTGATCATAGAGAAGATAAACAACGTTTAAATGAAGTAGTTTCATCCATTTATACCATAAAGTTTTTATTATTTGTTGCTTCTTTTCTATTACTTTATCTCACTTCTTTTTTTAATCCCATTGCAGAAAATTTAGGGTTATTATATTTATTACTTTTAATGGGAGTTGGTGAAGTTTTTTTTCCTATTTGGTTTTTTCAAGGAGTAGAAAGATTAAAAACAGCTACAATTATTGTCTTTTTTTCTAGGTTATTTGTTGTTGGAGCAACATTTTTATTTGTAAAATCACCTAGTGATTTATTCTTATATATTAGCTTTTTAATTTTTTCAAATGTTTTGATGGGGGTTTTAGGAGTTCAATCTATAAAAAAGCAATATAATATAAAGCTTTATTTGGTAAAAATGAAAACGCTTTTTGAGTATTTTAAGGCGGCTATCATGTTTTTTCTTGGTAGATTTTTATCACTAGTTTTTAATTTTGGCACTATTTTTTTAATCGGTATTTATGCAAGTATGAATGATGTTACTGGTTTTGATACAGCATCAAAAATAATAATGCTTACAGTAATTCCATTTGAAATGCTTCAACAAGCGGTATTTCCAACAATTTCTAGAACATTAGATAAAAAATTACTTTTAAAATTAATTTTTATAAGTTTAATT
>CAXBIR010000106.1:0-5903 GCA_963975825.1 uncultured Polaribacter sp. | reverse complement strand
CATTAAAGAATAAGAAATGAAATTAGATTATCTAGATGACATTAATGGTCATGAACAAAATATTGTAAGACTTTATAACTTTAATAAAGCTGAAGCTATTAAATTTAAAAACCTATTACAAGAAACTATTATAGAGAAAAAACAAAAACTAGATTTAGCTAATATAGATTTTGTTGAACCACGTAATTGTAACTTAATATTTGGTTTATTTAATGCAGATGAAGGAATTTTAACAAAAGACAACGAAACTTTTTTCTGTGTTTTAACTTTAGAAGGTTTTCATAAAATGATAGAACTTATAGAACCCTTTTGCAAAAAAGAATCTAAAGGATATCAATATTTATACGATCTAGACAACCCAACAGATTTAATGTTTTGCCCCTCTGCAACCTAATATATTAGAAATTAAAATTATGAAAAACATTCAATATTTATTCTTATTTTTTATAATTTTTAGTAGTTGCAAAGAAATTAATAAAACAGCATTAGATAAATTAAATATCGAAAAAACGATAGATAGTTTAGAGGTTTTTGGAGAAAATATTATTTCTACTTCACTCTTTGAAAGAGATTTTGCCTTATCTCCAAATAGAGATGAAATTATATTTACCCTAGGAGAATTTAAACAGAAAAAACGGTTTTTAGTTCACTTAAAAAAGAAAAATAACCTTTGGAGTAAACCAAGTATATTGAATATTTCTGGTGAATATCAAGACATAGAACCCTTCTTTTCTATAGATGGAACTAAATTATTTTTTGCATCTAACAGACCAATAAACAACAATAGTAGTAGAAAAGATTACAATATTTGGTTTAGTGAAAAAGTAGATAACAAATGGAACAATCCTATAGCTTTAGACACAACTATTAACACTACAAAAGACGAATTTTACCCTTCTGTTTCTTCTAATGGAAATTTATATTTTACAGCAACAAGAAAAGATGGTATTGGAACTGAAGACATTTTTATTTCTAAATTTAGCAATGGAAGATATAGCAAACCAAAAGTTTTAAGTGAAAATATAAATAGTAAAACGTATGAGTTTAATGCTTTTGTAAATGCAGACGAAAGCTTACTTATTTTTAGTTCTTTTGGAAGAAAAGACGGTTTTGGTGGTGGCGATTTATACTTTAGCAAAAAAGACGCACAAGGAAACTGGCAAAAAGCACAAAATATGGGAAAAGAAATTAACTCTTCTGCTTTAGATTTTTGTCCTTTTTTAGATGAAAAAACAAAAAATTTATATTTTTCTAGCGAACGTTCTAACATCAACAAAAAGACTTTTACAGTTAAAGACCTTGTTAATTATGCAAATTCTATAGAAAACGGAATGTCTAATATTTACAGAGTTAAATTTAATGCCAATTCTAAGTAAAAGCTTTTAAAAAAACGAAAATTCAAACCCAAAAGACACACTATCTAACCGATTGTTTTCAAAACCTGCAATTCCTTTTCTGTGAAAATCTATTCTAAAGATAGTATTCCATCTTTCTTCACCAGCAACTTGAATTCCTAAACCAATACCGTAATAATTACCATCTGAATATCTAGAAGAAGGTGTCCACATTCTACCATATCTAACTTCTATAAAGTGATTATTGTCTTCTTTTTCTGTTAGATTGTACCTAAGACTTCCGTAAGTTGGAAAAGCATCTACATCATAATTCCAATGAAAATCGTACCCAGAATTAAAAGCAATTGCAACTCTTTTCTTAAACTCATAACCAACACCAACCCTAAAAAACAATGCTGCAGGCACAATAAATGGCCCATTATCATCATCAGAACCTATTTGATAATTTTCATTAATTCCTAGAGTAAAATTTATACCTGAAGTAAAAAAGGGTCTTCCTAATTTTTCCTGAGAATTAATAGTATTAAAAATAAACAAGACAGCAAAAACGATTAATATTTTTTTCATTTGGTTGATTGTGTTGGTGTTTTACATTTAGCAAAAATTATTCCGTTTTAAGTTTCTTCTTAAAATTTATAAATAATCAATTTTATACGTAATTTTGCACTGAATTATGAGCATAATATCTAAAGACATACAGAAAGCAGTAAGTTTACTTACAAATGAAAATTTGGTGGCAATACCCACCGAAACAGTTTATGGTTTAGCTGGAAATATTTTTAGCGAAAAAGCCATTAAAAGTATTTTTTCTACAAAAAAACGTCCTTTTTTCAACCCTTTAATTGTACATATTCCTTCTGTAGATTCTTTAAAAGACATAGTTACATACATTCCTGAAAAAGCAAAACTTTTAGCAGATGCCTTTTGGCCTGGTTCTATGACATTGGTCTTAAAAAAGAGCAACAACATACCAGATTTAATTACTGCAGGCAAAGATACAGTAGCTGTTAGAATTCCAAATCATCCTGTAACTTTAGAATTATTAAAACAACTCCCTTTTCCTTTAGCAGCACCTAGTGCTAACCCATTTGGTAGCATAAGTCCAACAAAACCAGAACATGTAGAAAGTTATTTTAAAAATGACATAAAAATGGTTTTAGACGGTGGTTCTTGTGCAAACGGAATTGAATCTACCATTATTGGGTTTGAAAACGATGAACCTATTATTTATAGACTAGGAGCTTTAGCTCTAGAAGATATTGAAGCTGTTGTTGGTAATATTTCTGTAATGAATAAAAAAGAAGTAAAACCAGATGCCCCAGGAATGTTGGCAAGACATTATGCACCTAAAACAAGTACCTTTTTAGTAGTTGATGTTGCTTCTGAAATTAAAAAACATTCTGGAAAAAAAATTGGTGTTTTAGTTTTTAAAAAAACTTTAAATAATAAAGATATTACTGAAATTATTCTATCAACAAATGGATCTATGCATGAAGCCGCATCTAAATTATATAATGCAATGCATGAGTTAGATGATAAAAATTTAGATATTATTATTGCCGAAAAGTTTCCTGAAACTGGTTTAGGAAACTCTATTAACGACAGGTTGCAGCGTGCAACCTTTAAATAAACTATTTTAAAAACCTATACGTTGCTTTTATTAAAAAAGTATCGTTTGCTGGCACATCAAATACCTGATTACTTACACTATCTGTTAGAGAATCATTAAAATTTTGTGATCCAGCAGAGCCTCTAGCCCAAACAAAAAACAATTCTGACCCAGGTGTATATTCCCATCTAACAACTAAGTTAGTTTGTAATTGTACAAAAGAGAAATCTGGTTTAGAAAAACTATAAGTATCGTTATTTAGGTTTTCATCAACGACATACAAGCTAGCTCCTGTGCTAGTTGTTGTTTCTGAAATTTGATTTTCATTATAAAAATTAACACGATTTTTAAAAGAACTTGCCACCGGATTATTTACAAAACTAAAATCAGAATATCTTCCTCTAGAAATATATGGTTGTCCGTAAAACTGTACAGAAAAATTAGGATTAAGACTATAATTTAATCTTAATGTAGAAGACCAAGTATCATTATTAATTTTACCTAAAATATATCTTTTCGAGTTCGAAAATTCTACTGTAGATACATATTGAGTTCTATCTACTGTTTGACTAAATTCATTATTTAAAGACATACTAAAAGAATCGAATGGCTGGTAATTTATTCTAAAAGTATATCGATCTCTTTTAAAAACATCTTCATCACTTCTAACATTTACATAACCCACTCTAAAGCTAAATTTTTTACTTCTATCAGAATTTATTGAAGCATAATAAAAAACATCATCAGCAGCTCTCCAACGAGGCCCACCTCTTAAAAAAGCATTTCTATGAATTTTACTACTAGAGCCTACTCCACCATTTGTAGACCAATTATTTACCCAATTTACATTTCCTTGTAATTCATATCTAAATCTATTTAGATTACCACCAAAATCATAATTAGTGGATTGCTCTAAACTTAAGTTAATATCTCTGTAAACCCCTTTTGGTATTTGCCATAAATATCTTCCTTGAGCAAACTGAATCATTTCGTCTGTTTGTCTTAAAAAACCAACATCATTTAATTCTAATTCGGGAGAACGCCAAACAAAACCACCATTGTAACGCCAGTTTCCACCACCTTGTTTACCTGCTTCTATTCTACCTCCTGTTCCTGTTAAAGAAGTTCTTGTTTCGTCTACATTTACATAATCTGCTCCTTCTCTTTGAAATAATCTTGTTATAGATCTTTGTGTGTTCTCTATAGCCTCTTCACTTCCTGAGACATGACTTAAAATTCCGTTTCCTTCAACATAAAAATCTCTTTCTTTCCAAGTATGTCTAAAATCTACACCTCCTGTATAAGCAGCCTTATGTAATTCTGAAAAGTTGCCATCTAAATTTCTATTAGTTGCAGTAAAAATTCCTCCAATAAAAGAGTTTCTTTCGTTAAAATCTTTCTGAGCTCTTGCTACAAAGTAATTTGTTAGAGGCTCTACAATCTCTTCTCTTGTATCTCCATCTACTTGTTTAATTTCTGCAAACTCATTAGAGGTTACACTTTCTAAAACACCAATAGACCATCCGTTTTGTGTTTTTCCAGAAAATTTAGCAGCACCTAAAATAGTTGAATTTTGAGGTACATCAGCAAATTCTCCATCTTGCAAGCTAGGATATCTGTGAGGGTTTCTTCCTATTCTTCTACTATAAAAAAGGTTGTCTCTACCATTTGCAAATTGAAAATCGAAAATATTTTTATTCTCTACAAAAAAAGGTCTTTGTTCTCTAAAAAAAATCTGAAAACCATCTAAAGCTATTGCTCCTGGATCTGCTTCTACTTGCCCAAAATCAGGATTTATTGTTAAATCTAAAGTCAAATCATTAGTAATTCCAATTTTCGCATCTAAACCAGCATTAATTTTAAAATCACTTCCATCTCTATAAGGATTATCTTTTTCTTTAGGATAAGAATCATATTTTAAAACTGTAAAGGGCTGAATTTCTAATTGCTTTTGAGATTTTAAATCAATTAAACCATGTAATTCTCCTGCTTCACTAATAAAACCAGCTTGATCATTAGGGATTCTTTGCCAAAGAGAACGTTCATTTTTTCTGAAAATAGTTCTATTAATATTAAAACCCCAAATTTGTTCTTTTGCATTCCCGAAACGAAGTTGACTAAATGGAATTTTCATTTCTGCTGTCCAACCCTTATCATCTACATTTGCATCTGTATACCAAATAGGATTCCAACTAGCATCAAAACTATCTCCATTTCCTGTTACAATTTCTTCACCTTTAACCCCTGCAGCAGTAGTTGTAAATGCAAAAGCTGTTCTTTTATCATGGTAACTATCTATTATTACATTAATTCTGTCACCTGCAAAACCATCTCTTCTACTTAATCTTTGTTGAATTAATTCTGGATTATCGTCTAAAGCTCTTAACGCTATGTATAAATATTTTTCATCATACATAACTTTAAACTTTGTTTGGCTAGTTGGAGCTGTACCTTCATCTGGTGTTTTTTCAACAAAATCAGATGACCATTCTACAACATCCCAAGCATCTTCGTTAATTAAACCGTCTATAACAGGTGTTTTAACCAATTTTTTAGTATTGTAAATTCTTTTAGGGACTTTGTTTAAAGGAATTTCTTGCCCATTTATAGGCAATATAAAAAAGATACTAAGAATTAGTATAGTGTAAAAAAATCTCATTAGAATGTGGGTTGGTTGATTGATTATCTACTTTTTTAAAAAAGTAAAATTGATTTTGCAAAAGTACCTTTCTATACCTATAAAGTTTTCTTAAGGTTCTGTTAATTTTAAAACTTTAATTACAAAAAATAAAAACTAAAAAATATTCTAAAACTCTATTTGTCAATCAAATAAATAGCATTACATTTGCACTCCTTTTTTAAGGAAAATGAATTATTATTAATTGACAAAAACTAATAGTGTAATTATGAACACATTAAGTTACAAAACAGTATCAGCA
>CAXBIR010000105.1:0-6206 GCA_963975825.1 uncultured Polaribacter sp. | reverse complement strand
ACTTAGAAGTCGATGTAAGAGCTTGGGTTTCCCAATCAAAAGAACTAGCCGCAAAATTCATTAGGAAATGAGAAGACTTACCGTTCCACAAACTCAGAAGGCTAAGGGCATCGGGACTATCATCTTGCTGAGTTGCAGTTTTAATTATGTCATTATAATTAGTTTTTAATAATGCGAATTATTTATAACATTCGATTAATATAACAACTAATTTTTGGCGAAACTAAAGTAAAAAACCTTAGCTGTCAATCCCTGAATTCAGGGATATTTATTCTTAACATAAATAATTTTAAAAATTAAAAAAAGAGAAAATAAACACATTAACACCCAATATAAACACATAAATTGTTGTTATTATTTATTCAAATTAGGTCTAAAATTATACTTCCACAAAATAAATTACATTTGTTCTCTAATAATCAAATTCTTCCTCAATAAATAATGGTAAACAATTTAGAACAAGGTTTTTTTGGTATCGGAATTCAGAATGGAAAAACACCTGAAAACTTAGGTGTTCTTTGGCGTTCTGCACAAAATATGGGCGCAAGTTTTATTTTTACAATTGGCAACAGATATGCTAAACAAGCTTGCGATACACATAAAGCTGTTGGTGCAATGCCTTATTTTCATTACGAAACTTTTGATGATTTCTTTAACAATTTACCAAAAGGTGCAATGTTAGTTGGTGTAGAATTAGATGAAAAAGCAGTACAATTAGAAACCTTTAAACACCCTAGACGTTGTGTGTATTTATTAGGTGCAGAAGATCATGGAATGTCTAAACTGGCTATTGAAAAATCGCATCATTTAGTAAAGTTTAAATCTGAATTAAGTTTAAACGTATCTGTTGCTGGAAGCATACTTATGTATGACAGACAAGCAAAGTTATTTTTTAACTCTCAACAATAAAAACCTTACTATAAATACTAATGCTAAAAGAAAAGTAACAGTTATAAGAAACTGCCAAGTAAATAATTTATGGTTAAATTAATTTGTTCTTTTTAAGCAGATTGTATTTTCTTTTTTGAAGTATGATAGTTAATTATATAAGCCAAAGCTCCAATAAAAGGAAGAAATAAAATAATTACTCCCCAAATTATAAAACGAATATTGCTTTCTTTTCTAGACGCTAAAACCAAAGCATAAACAACAACAGAAATTAGAACTATTAATAATAAAGTAACTTGTAAGGGAGAAACCATAACTTTTTTTTGTAAATATACAAATCTTCGATTTAAAAAATAAAGTATCTTTATATTCAATTAAATTTAAAAAGAACGTTAAAGAAATAATAGTTTATTCTTTATATTAAAATAACTCAGTATCTTTGTAATATGAATACAGTATTCTTATTTATTAGTGGCCCAGAAATTATGGTTATCATGTTAATCGTGGTAATGGTTTTTGGTGCAGATAAAATTCCTGAAATTGCTAGAGGTTTAGGTAAAGGAATTAGGCAAGTTAAAGACGCAACTAATGATATTAAAAGAGAAATAACAGATAGTTCAGAAAAAATAAATATAGAAACAGATATTACAAAAGACATTAATAAAGAAATTAATGCTGTTAAAGATCAAATAGACGATTTTACAGGTCCTATAAAAAGACAGTTTTAAGTTTATTTTACTCTACTAATTGTTAAGCCATCTCTTATTGGTAACAAAATGGTTTCTATTCTAGCATCTTCATTCATTAACTTATTATAAGCTAAAAGTACTTTTGTATCGGTGTCTTTTGGATCTAATTTTTCTACAACTTTACCACTCCAAAGTACATTATCAGATAAAATAATTCCGCCAGAATTCATTTTATCAATAATTAAATGAAAATAATTTATATAGTTAGATTTATCTGCGTCTATAAAAACCAAATCGAACTTTTTATCTAAGGTTGGTATAATCTCTATAGCGTTTCCTACAAATTGCGTTATTTGATTTCGAAAACCAGATTTTTCGAAATATTTATTTTGCAATGTTTCTAATTCTTCATTCTTATCTATAGTAATTATTTCTCCATTAGAAGACAAACCTTCTGCTAAACACAATGCAGAATAACCGGTATAAGTACCAATTTCTAAAATATTTTTTGGTTGAATTAATTTGGTGATCATAGACAAAATTCGTCCCTGAAAAGCACCACTTAACATTCTAGGATTTAAAACTTTTTGCCAAGTTTCTTTAGTTAATTCTTGTAAAATTTTAGGTTCTAATTGTGAATGTTCTACAACGTAATTGTCTATTTTTTCTGGTAAAAAATGCATTATTTTAAGTCTTAATTATTTCAAAAATACAAAAAAACGGAACTTATAAGATATAAGTTCCGTTTTTAATATTTTAGTAAAGAAAATTTACTGCTTGTTATCTTCTAGAGCCTTTTTTAAAAGCTCTTTATCTTCTGTAGACATACAATGTTTTATACTTTTACATCCTTTAGAGTATCCTTTATAAAGTTTACTTAACTTCATATTTTGTTTTGTGTAAACAGTACAAATTCTACATCTAATAAAGTGAATATTTAACTTTATTAACTCTTTTACAGAAGCTTCTCCATATTGATTTTTATCACAAATGGTTGTAGCCTCGTCACACGTAATTTTTAAACTTTTAAACATTTCTTAATTATTAAACCAATTATCTTCCATACACTTTCTCAATTGAGTTCTAGCTCTATGTATAATAACCCATAGGTTTGACGACGTAATATCTAACTCCTTACAAATTTCTTCTGTTTCAAATTCTTGTACGGTTTTCATTCTAAAAACCATAGCATATTTTTCTGGCAACTTGTCTATACAAGCTTCTAATTGGCTTTTTAATTCTTCGTTTTCTATCTTCTTTTCAGAAGAATTATCCCAACTTTGTGGTACGCGCTCTTCTAACCAATCTCCTTCATTTTCTCCATCAGTGTAAAAATTCATTCTAACTTCGGCTTGTCCTTTTTTAGAATTTATTTTTCTATAGTGATCTATAATTTTACGCTTCAAAATAGAAACTAACCAAGTTCTTTCAGAAGCTTTACCTTGAAAATTTTTAGCAGATTTTAACCCAGCAAAAAAAGTTTCTTGTACAAGATCTTTAGCCAAATCGCTATTATTTACTCTAGAAATAGAATAATTGTACAGGTAATCTGCATAATTATCAATCCATTTATTAGAATCTAAAATGTGTTTCTGTTCTGTCATCAATTAATTAAAGCACCAAATATAACGTTAATTTTTTTCTTTTTTAATTTTACAATTATCTCTTCTAATAAAATGTTATTTAAAAAAATTACAAAAATTTTAAATTGTTAAATATCTATTGATATTCCTTACTTTTACCCTCAATTAAAATAATAAAATATGTCTGTAGCTAAGAAGCAATATAAACGTGTTACCGTAAAATCTTTAGTAGAAATGAAAGCTAATGGAGAAAAAATTTCCATGTTAACAGCTTACGATTTTACAATGGCCAAAATTTTAGACGGTTCTGGAATTGATGTTTTACTTGTAGGAGATTCTGCCTCTAACGTAATGGCGGGGCATGAAACTACATTGCCAATTACTTTAGATCAAATGATTTACCATGCAAGTTCTGTAGTAAGAGCAATAGAACGCTGTTTGGTTGTTGTAGATTTACCTTTTGGTAGTTACCAATCAGATCCTAAAGAAGCTTTGCGTTCTGCTATTAGAATTATGAAAGAATCTGGTGGACATTCAATAAAATTAGAAGGAGGGAAGGAAGTAAAAGAATCTATTAAGCGTATTCTAAATGCTGGAATTCCTGTTATGGGACACTTAGGTTTAACACCACAATCTATCTATAAGTTTGGTACTTATACAGTTAGAGCAAAAGAGGAAGAAGAAGCAGAAAAGTTAATGGAAGATGCTTTAATGCTAGAAAGAATTGGTTGTTTTGCTTTGGTTTTAGAAAAAGTACCAGCAAAATTAGCTCAAAAAGTAGCAGAAGCTATTTCTATTCCTGTTATAGGAATTGGAGCAGGTAATGGAGTAGATGGGCAAGTTTTAGTTACTCATGATATGATTGGTATGACGCATGAATTTAATCCGCGTTTTTTACGTAGATATTTAGATCTATATAAAGATATGACTGGTGCTTTTGAAAACTATATTACAGATGTAAAAAGCGGAGATTTTCCTAGTGATAAAGAACAATACTAAAAGAAAAATATATTATAATTTTAAAGCAAAGGCAGAATTCTAGAAAATACTTTTTTAGTTTTCTGCCTTTATTTTTATAAATAAGTAAAGAAAATTACCAATGAAAATTTTACACTTAGACAGTAATCATTCACTTTTAATAAACCAACTTAATAAATTAGGTTTTCAAAATGATGAAGATTATACTTCATCAAAGGAAGAGATTGAAGCTAAAATTAATTTATATGATGGTTTTATAATTAGAAGTAGGTTTTCTATTGATAAAAATTTTCTTGATAAAGCAACCAATTTAAAATTTATTGGTAGGGTTGGAGCTGGTTTAGAAAATATAGATTGTGATTACGCAGAAAATAAAGGAATAGCATTAATTGCTGCTCCTGAAGGTAATAGAAACGCTGTTGGAGAACATTCTTTAGCAATGTTATTATCTTTATTTAATAAGCTTAATAAAGCAGATAATGAAGTTAGAAAAGGCAAATGGTTGCGTGAAGAAAATCGTGGGGTAGAGTTAGACGGAAAAACTGTTGGCCTAATTGGTTATGGAAACATGGGGAAATCTTTTGCCAAAAAATTACGTGGTTTTGATGTTGAAGTACTGTGTTATGATATAAAACCAAATGTTTCTGATGCTAATTGTAAACAAGTTTCTTTAAAAGAATTACAAAAAAAAGCAGATGTTTTAAGTTTACATACACCACAAACAGCCCTAACTAAAAACATGATAAATGAAGAATTTATAAAGAATTTTAAAAAGAATTTTTGGTTAATAAATACTGCACGTGGAACTTCTGTAGTTACAAAAGATTTAGTTTTTGCATTAAAATCTGGTAAAATTTTAGGAGCTGGTTTAGATGTTTTAGAATATGAAAAATCTTCTTTCGAAAATCTTTTTTCCGATGATAAAATGCCTGAAGCTTTTCAATATTTAATTAATTCAGAGAATGTAATTTTATCTCCACATGTTGCTGGTTGGACGGTTGAAAGTAAAGAAAGGTTAGCACAAACAATTGTAAATAAAATTAAAGCAAAATTTTGTTAACTTGTTGGCTTTAAAACAAATATTATGCAATACAAAGCAAATTCGCCTGCAGAATATATAGCCCAGGTTCCTGAAGAACGCAAAGAAACATTAGAGAAACTTCAGAAAATAATTAAAGAAAATTTACCAAAAGGTTTTGAAGAAGGTATACAATATGGTATGATTTCTTACTATGTTCCACATGAAACCTATCCAAAAGGCTATCATTGTAAACCCTTAGAACCTTTGCCATTTATGAGTTTTGCTTCACAAAAAAATTCAATAAATTTATATAGTAGTGCAATTTATGCTGTGCCAGATATTAGTAATTGGTTTGTAAATGAATACCCTAAATACAGTTCTAAAAAATTAGATATGGGTAAAAGCTGTATTCGTTTCAAAAAGAAAGAAGATATTCCGTTTAATTTAATTGCAGAATTATGTAAAAAAATAACAGTAGAAAAATGGATTTCTATTTATGAATCTACAATAAAAACAAATAAATGAAGAAAGGAAAAGTAATAGGAATAGGTGGAGTTTTCTTTAAAACTGAAAGTCCGAAAGATTCTAAAGATTGGTACAAAAAACATTTAGGTTTTAATACTGACGATTGGGGATGTACTTTTTGGTGGCAAGATAAAGATGGAAAAGAGTGTTCTACACAATGGAGCCCATTTACAAAAGACACAAAACATTTTGAACCATCTAAAAAAGACTTTATGTTTAATTATAGAGTTGAAAATTTAGTAGAATTATTAGAACAACTTAAAAAAGACGGAGTAACTATTCTTGGTGAAATTCAGGAATTTGAATACGGAAAATTTGGTTGGATTTTAGATAATGAAGACAATAAAATAGAGCTTTGGGAGCCAATAGATGAAGCTTTTAAGTAGTATAAATATTTAATAATCAATTAATTATGAATAATAAAGAAAATTTAGAATCGAAAAAAAATACTTTTGAAGAATCTAAAGAAACGTTAGATAATTTAAAGGAAAAAGCAAATGAATTAAAAAATTCTACAAAAGA
>CAXBIR010000104.1:0-6321 GCA_963975825.1 uncultured Polaribacter sp. | reverse complement strand
AAAATATTTTCTTAAAACACTAAAAACGCAATCATTTATTTGATTGCGTTTTTTTTGTCAACACAAATAAAATATTATTTTGTTTTTCACATAATACGTAACTGAACTTATCCCGCTTTTTTTTGCGGGATCTCAAAAAAGATAGTCAGGTTTGAATTCTCAAAAAAGAAAATCAAATTATACCTACAAGGTTTTGAAAACCTTGCAGGATTAAGAAAATATTTTCTTAAAACACTAAAAACGCAATCATTTATTTGATTGCGTTTTTTTATTTGAAAAAACTTAAAGCAATTAAAAAAGTAATAACCATTCATTACTTTAAACGCTCCTTTCACTAAAAAAATAAAGACATAAAGCATATAAATTTGTAGATTTATGTCCAAAACAAAGTTTTGAGGTTTGCACAACTCTTATTTCTAATATTTCTTGTTCATTTTTCTAATTCGATAAATGCACAAGAGCCAGTATCTATTCATCTTACAGAAAAAGATGGACTGCCAGATATTGAGTTTTATTCTGTGAAAGAAGATTCTAAAGGGTTTATTTGGTTTGCATCAGATAAAGGATTGCATAGATATGATGGAAAGAGTTTTAAACAATTTTCGCATCCAGATAAAAAAGGACGGTCTTTATTCAACTTAAAATTAGACCCAAAAGGAAACGTTTGGTGTAATAATATTGCTGGTCAGTTTTTCTATGTAAATAGTGAAGAACTGGTGCTTTTTAAAGATTATCAAAAAGAATTAAAAGGACAACTTGCAGATTATAGTTTTTTTAAAAACAATCTTTTAATAAGAAAAATGAATACTATTTTTTGTGTAGATATAGACACTAAGAAAATAGAAAAAACAATTGTTAATGTAGGTACCACAAACATTGGAATTCCATTAACTAACCAATATTTATTTATAAATGAGAGCAATCATATAGTGCTCTTAGATTCTTTATTTAAGACTTCTAGTTTCCCTTTAAAAAGTAAAGAAAAACTAGAATTCTTTACACATTTTACTAAATTTAAAGATAAAACCTTAATTGTTTTTAGAGATAATGTTTTAAACAATTCTCAATTAATTTTGATTGATTCAGAAAAAAGAAATACAATTGAAGTTAAACTTCCGAAAGAAATTATAAACACTAAAATTGATAGAGTTACAGTAATAAACAGCAATCTGTATTTAGCGACTAACAAAGGGGTATTTATTACTACGTATCAAAATAAAGAATTAATTCTTAAAACGCATTATCTAAAAAATGAAATTGTTACAGATATTATAGAAGATAAAAACAATAATATCTGGGTTGCTACCTTAAAAAATGGCGTTTACGTTATTCCTAATCAACATTTAAAACAATTTAATACTTTTAAAGACGTACAGATAATTGAAAAAAAGAACGATTCTGTCTGTTTTTTAGCCAAAAGAGATGGAAAATTGTTAGAACTAAATATAAACACCAACAAACTAACACCAATTAATATAAAAGATGAAACACCTATAAGAGCTTTAAATTATAATCCAAAAAATAAAAAACTTTTATACGCATCAGATTATCAAAATTTAATTTATACTGATAAAAATAATAAAAGAGATAATTTAAACAAATTAGGAGCAATAAAATCAGTTGCATTTATAAACGATTCTACATATTTAATAAGCAATCATTCTGGCACATCTATCACTAGCTTAAAACAAGAAAAAAAAATAACAAATGTTAGGTCTCATGAATCTGTTTATTCTTCTTTAAATAATAAAATATATTTAGCAGACATAGAAGGTTTAAAAGTTTTTGATAGTAAATATCAGCAACAATCTAGTATTACCTTTAAAAACAAACCTATATATGGCTTTAACATTACAGAAACCTCTAATGGTATTATTTGGGTAGCAACTTACGATAATGGCATTTTAGGCATCGAAAATAATAAGGTTACTATACATTTAAATAGCAATAATGGCTTAGCTTCAAATGTTATAAACTGTATAACTGCAGATAATGAAGCTTTGTGGATTTCTACTAATAGTGGTTTACAATATTTTAATAGTGTTTTAAATGAAATAAAAGTTCTTACAAATCAAGATGGCATAAATTCTTACAAAATTAGAGATATAGAAGTATTAAAAGATCAAATACTTTACACAAATAACCTAGGTGTTTATGGTTTTGATAAAAAAATTATTTTTAAGGAAAGAGCAATACCAAATATTTATATAACTAATATAGCAATACAAGGAGAGCCTGTAGAAATTAAAAATAACTATGTATTAGCACATGATAAAAGTAGTATAGATATTAGTTTTAATTCCAAAGAGTTTCAATCTATAAAACATACATTATACGAATACAAGCTTAAGAAAGATAAAACTTGGTCTACATTAAGAGAAGATGTGGATTTTGTTAAGTTTATTAGTTTACCAGCAGGTAAGTTTGATTTTCAGCTAAGAGCTAGAAATAGGTTTGATAAAAATTATTCTGAAATAATCGAAATAAATTTTGAAGTACTTGCGCCTTTTTACAAAAGATGGTGGTTTTTAATAATAATTGCAATTATCTTAATTACACTTGCCTCACTTTACATGCAAGCAAAAACTAAAAGATTAAAAAAAATACAGGCAAAAGAACTAGAAAAAGAAAGAATAAGTAAAGCATTGGTATTTTCTCAATTAGAAAACCTTAGATCTCAGATGAATCCTCATTTTATCTTTAATGCACTCAACTCCATTCAAGATTACATTATATTAAATGAAAAGAAGTTAGCAAGACAGTTTTTAGTAAAATTCTCTAGACTAATTCGTATTTATTTAGAGCATAGCCAAGAAACCAATATTACTTTAGAAGATGAAATTAAAGCTCTAAAACTCTATCTAGAATTAGAAAAAGATAGGTTTAATGATGATCTTATTTTTTCGATTACTATTGATAAAAATATTAGGACACAAACCACTTATGTACCTTCTTTATTTATTCAACCTTATGTAGAAAATGCCTTAAAACATGGATTGTTGCATAAAGTAAATAACAAAATTTTAAATTTAAGCTTTACTTTAAATCCATCAAAAACAAAAATAATATGTGTTATTGATGATAATGGAATTGGTAGAGCTGCATCAGAACAAATAAAAAGCAGAATACAATTACCAAAATCTTTTGCTACACAAGCTAATCAAAAAAGAATTGATTTAATAAACTCTACAAATTCTGAAAAAATAGAGATAGAAATTGAAGATAAAAAAGATAGTAATAATAATCCAGAAGGCACAAGAGTAATTATTAAAATACCAATACAATAAGTTTATGAAAGTTTTAATTATAGACGACGAAAGTCATGCAAGAAATGTTTTAGCAACTTTATTAGTTGAAGAATGTACTGGTGTTAAAGATATTTACCAAGCATCTAATCTTAGTGAAGGTGTATCTATTATTAAATCTAAAAAACCTCAATTGGTACTACTAGATATAGAAATGCCACAACAATCTGGCTTAGAAATTTTAGATTATTTTAAAGCAGAACCCATAGATTTTAAAATTGTTTTTACAACTGCATATAATCAATATGCCATAGAAGCTTTTAAAACATCTGCCATAGATTATTTATTAAAACCTATAGATTCAGACGAACTAATATCTGCAGTAAATAAAGTTGAAGCACTTTCAGAAAAATCTTTTGTAAAGCAAAAAATAATAACTCTAGAAAAATCTTTTCAACAGTTTGCAATTAATAAAATCGCGCTAGAATTACCTAAAGGGATAAAATTTATATCACACGAAAAAATACTTTTTTTTGAAGCAGATGGTGTGTATACAAAGGTGCATTTAGTAAATAGCACAACAGAAATAATTTGTAAAACCTTAAAACATTTTACAGATCAATTAAGTGATAAACCTATGTTTTACAAACCTCATCGTTCGTATTTAATCAATCTAAAATTTATGGACGAATTAGTTAAAAAAGATGGCATGCATGTAGTGATGCAAAACAAAAGAACCATACCAATTGCTAGAGAAAGAAAAGAAGCTTTTTTAAATATGATTAACAATATTTTTTAATATTCATTCTTAAAAAATACCATTCACTAAAAAAATAGCACCGTTCACTAAATAATTAAAAAAAACTGCTAGTACTTGTTTCATTTTTGTTCTAATAAACTAAAAAAGGAAAAAAATGAAACTAAAATTACTATTAATACTACTTTTTGCAAGTACAATCTCGTTTGCTCAAAACTGGTCTCAAGTTGGTGCTGCACAATTTTCAAATTTTGCATCAGGAGGAAATATAACAACACACCCAACTACAGGAGAGGTTTATGTTGCTATCATAGAACCTTTAAGTACTAATAAAATTTCTGTTCAAAAGTTTGATGGCACAAACTGGGTTGCAATTGGAAACTTAGTTGGTGAAAACGCAGCAAATATTGCTTTACAAATAAACCCAAATAATAATCAACCAATTGTTGCTTATAGAGACACTACAGATTCTACTCTTTATGTTTATACTTTTGATGGTACAACTTGGACTTTAGAATTTAACCATAATGTAGTTCTAGCAGATCTTAAAGTACAAATACAATTCAATACTTCTGGAGATATAAGAGTGTCTGGTTTTGAAACTACAAGCAAAAAATTTGTAGTTATTGAAAAAAAATCTGCAGGAACTTTAAATAAATTAAATGGACCTAAATATAATAGTGAAAATAATGGAAGTGTATTTGATTATAATTCTTTTGATAAATTTTATATCGCCCATAAACTAGCTCAAAGTCAATATTTGTGGAATATTGCTAAATTATCAATCGATAATTATGCTGCTACTGATTTTAGAATAGCACCAGACTCTTATCATGGAGAAAGTCTTACTTTAACAAATGTTTCTGGAATTTCTGATAATAACTATGTAGCTGCATTTGATATTACAAACAAATATGACAGTAATCAGAATCTATACCCTGCAAATGAAATAGTTGTTTATAATGGTAGCACATTCGTTAAAAGAATAGATGCAGCTAATGATATTGTTCAATTTAGAAAAAACTTTATAGACAATAAATTATACATAATGTATGCAGACAAAAGCACAGAAAATATTGTTTTTGAAAGCTATAATACTTATACAAATGTTTGGTCTACATTACCAGCTACAGGAATAGATAGCAATACTGCTAGCTTTTTTACTAGTATGACAATTGATAAAATAAATGGGTATGTGTATGCATTGTATTTAGATGGTTTAAAAGTTTCCGTAAAAAAATACACTATTATTCCACCTGTAAATCAAGCAATATTATATGTTGATAAAAATGCAACAGGAAATAACAATGGTAGTTCTTGGGCAAATGCAAGTCCAAGTTTGAAATATGCTTTAGAAAACATTGGTAGTTTAACAACAGAAATATGGGTTGCAAAAGGAACCTATACTCCAGATGCTTCTGATAGAGCAAAATCTTTCAATATAATCTCTAACAATAGTTTAAAAATTTATGGTGGTTTTGATGGAACAGAGACAACAATTGCACAAAGAGATATTCTTGCAAATCCTACTATTTTATCTGGAGATTTAAATAATGATGATGCAGGAGCAATTTCTTTTAGTAATACAACCACTGTAGAAAACACCCTTAATATTGTAAAAATAAGTGCAGAAGACGTTTTATTAGATGGTTTTACAATTACTAATGCAAACGGAAATGGAACTTTAGGTGCAGAACAAGAAGGTGGAGCAATTGAAATTTTACCGAGTGTAAAAAAATTAATATTAAAAAATTGTATCATCTCAAATAACACAGTAAAACGTGGAGGGATAATTAGTGCAATAGATGCTAATGCAGATATCTCTGTTTCATTTATTAATTCTACTTTTAAAAATAATTTAGCTGCTTTTGCAACTATATATTACAGTCGTCCAAATTCTGGAAGAACGCATAATTTCACTAGTATCAATAATTTATATCATAATAATGCTACAGACAATGTTAATGGTAATGGACTTTTTTGGTTTAGAAATGATAATGGCACTTGTACAATTAACGCAAACTACATCAATGACACTTTTGCTAACAATTCTGGAAATAGAGTTCCTTCTGCTGGTAATGATGTTGCTGTAATTACTATTGGAGAAACTAAAGGAACAATTACAACAAATGTTTCTAATAGCATCTTTTGGAACAATACAGATGCAAATGGAAATATTACACCTGCAATAGGTAGAAATGGAAATGACGCATATCCTGCAATCACAAATATGTTAGTGAGTAATAGTTTGGACGCAGATGGTTTTTCTAAAGTAACCTACAAACAAAATATATTAACTACAGATCCTTTATTTACAAG
>CAXBIR010000103.1:0-6896 GCA_963975825.1 uncultured Polaribacter sp. | reverse complement strand
TTTTCTAATCAAAATATTAAAAATAAAAAACATATATTTGGGTACCCAAATTGGATAACCAGATTGGGCAACCAAAAAAAACAGCAAAATCAAAACAAATATTATCTTTATTATGGGAGTTTCTGGTGTTGGTAAAAGCACCATTGGAAACCTGTTGGCTGCAACTTTAAATATTCCTTTTTTTGATGGTGATGATTATCATCCTGAAAGTAATATTTTAAAAATGTCTAAAGGAGAAGCTTTAAATGATATTGACAGATTAGGCTGGCTACAAACTTTAAATAAACTTGCATTAAAACATACAACGAACAATGGCTGTGTAATTGTATGTTCTGCTTTAAAAGAAAAATATAGAGATATTTTAAGTGTAAATATTCAAGAATACTTAAAATGGATTTTTCTTCATGGTACATTCAATCAAATTACTGAGAGAATAAATAATAGAGAAGGTCATTTTATGAGCTCTAGCTTATTAAAGTCTCAGTTTGATATTTTAGAAGAACCCAAAAATGCAATTAAAGTAGATATTAGTTTAACACCAAATAACATTATAGAAATGATAAAGAAAGAATTATTAGAAAAAACAGTATTTGGTTTGTTTGGACTTGGTGTAATGGGAAAAAGTTTAAGTAGAAACCTTGCAAATAAAGGATTTAAAATATCTCTATTTAACAGACACGTTGCTGGAAAAGAAGAAAACATTGCTGTAAACTTTAAAAATGATTATAAAGAATTGTCTACTGCCCTACCTTTTGATGATATAGCTTCTTTTGTAAATTCTTTGCAAACACCAAGAAAAATAATGTTAATGGTAAATGCAGGTAAAATTATAGATGCTGTTATAGAAGATCTTTTACCATTTTTATCTGATGGAGATATTCTAATTGATGGAGGTAACTCTAACTACAATAAAACAAAAGAAAGATTTGATTATTTAAAATCTAAAAACATCAATTTTATTGGCGCTGGTGTTTCAGGTGGTGAAGAAGGTGCTTTAAAAGGTCCTTCGATAATGCCTGGTGGCGCTAAAGAAACATATAAAGAAATTAAACCTTACTTAGAAGCAATTGCCGCTAAAGACAATAATAATTTACCATGTTGTACACATATTGGTACAGAAGGAAGTGGCCATTTTGTAAAAATGGTTCATAATGGAATAGAATATGTTGAAATGCAATTATTAGCAGAAATCTATACTATTTTAAAATATCAAGGTAATAATCCTGATGAAATTGCTACAATTTTAGAATCTTATAAAGAAACTACAAACAGTTATTTATTAGAAATTACTATAGATATTCTAAGAAAAAAAGAAGGTAATGATTGGTTAGTAAATAAAATAATGGATAAAGCTGGTAATAAAGGCACTGGAAACTGGACTACTATTTCTACTGCAGAATTAGGTGTGCCAAGTACCATGATTGCTTCTGCCCTATTTGCTCGTTATACTTCATTTTATAAAGAAGAAAGAGTAACCGCAAGTAAAAATTTAAGTTCTGAAGCTAGTTCTAGCTTAAATATAAATAATGATGACCTTTTAAAAGCGTATCAATTTGCAAGAATAATGAATCATTACCAAGGATTTAAATTAATAAACCAAGCTTCTATAAGTTATAATTGGGATTTAAATCTAAGTGAATTGTCTAGAATATGGACAAACGGTTGTATTATAAAATCTGATTTAATGGTAGAATTAGTCTCTATTTTTAAAACAACAGACAATCTATTAACAAACAATCAAATAATTAAACAACTAAAAACATTAAAACCAAGTATAAAGAAAGTGGTTTCAGAATGTGTTTTAAATGAATTAGCAATTCCTAACTTAAGCGAATCAATTAATTTTCTAAACAGTTTTGCAGTTGCAAATTCTTCTGCTAATTTAATACAAGCACAAAGAGATTATTTTGGAGCACATACATATCAAAGAAAAGATGAAGATTCAGGGAAATTTCATCATACAAATTGGATTTAAAAACTAAACTAAAGCTACAGTAATATTATGTCTACAACAAAAAATAAGAAATCTTTATTTAAAAAGTTAATTGCCATTATTTTAGGCTTCGGACCTGGTATTTTTGCTATTGGTTATACCATTGGTACAGGTAGTGTTACCTCTATGATCGTTGCAGGAAGTAAGTTTGGAATGCAGTTATTATGGGTACTTTTATTAAGTTGTATTTTCTCTGGTGTACTAATGTTTGCTTATGGTAATTATGCTTTAATTACTGGAGAAACAGCACTTTTTGGCTTTAAAAAGCATTTAAAATTTGGTAAAGCGCTAGCCATTTTAATTATTGTTGGTATCACCTTTGGTCAATGGAATTCTTTAATGGGAATCTTAGGAATTTCAGCAAATATAATTTTTGAAATATTAGCAGTAAATTTTGAAGGTTTAATTCCTTATAAATATGAAACTGTTTTAGCTACAGCAACTATAATAATAGTAATTTTTTATTTACTAATGTTAGTTGGTAAGTATACTTTTTTCGAAAAAATACTTGTAATATTTGTTACTTTAATGGGCTTATCTTTTATTTTGTCTTTATGTTTTGTACAACCACTTTCTGTAGATGTAATTAAAGGTTTAATACCAACAATACCAGAAGTTCCTGGAGGTAAAATGTTAGTGGCAGCTTTTGTTGGTACCACAATGGCCTCTGCAACTTTTTTATCTAGACCTCTTTTTGTTAAAGGAAAAGGTTGGACTATTAAGAATTTAAAACAACAGAAAAAAGATTCTATTACAGCAGCTGTTTTAATATTTATTATTAGTGCAACAATTATGGCAGTAGCTTGTGGTGCTTTATTTCATGAAGGAAAAATTGTTACGCAAGTTTTAGATATGGCAAATACTTTAGAACCAGTTGCTGGTAAATGGGCAGTTAGTATCTTCTTTTTTGGTGCATTAAGCGCAGGTTTATCATCTATATTTCCATGTTTATTAATTGCGCCACTATTGATAGCAGATTATCAATCTGGAACTTTAGATACTAATTCTCGCCAGTTTAGAATAATAACAGCTATTGCTTGTTTAATAGCCTTAATTGGTCCTGCTTTTGGAGCAAATCCTATTGAAATTCAAATTCTATCTCAAGTATTTAATGTATTTGTATTACCAATTGTAGTATTAGGAATTATATTAATGCTAAGTAATAAAAAAGTAATGAAAGAGTATAAAACAAGCCTAGGTGTTTACATTGGTATGTACGCAGCATTGTTTTTCTCTTTAGTAATTTCATACAATGGTGTTCTTGCTCTTTTAGAATATTTTTAATGATGTCGCAAAATTAAAAAGTAGAATAAATTAATTGAAATATTTTAACCAAAAAAGTAATTAAAGTGAAAATAAGTTTAATAGACGAAAATTCTAATAGGTTAATGCAGAATACTATCATCTGTAATATTAGAGATTTTATTAATGCTAAAAATTTAGAAAGCGGAGACAAACTACCTTCAGAAAGAGTAATGTCTGAGCGGTTTAATGTTAAGAGAAATCATATTAGAGAAGCTATTAGAAAGTTAGAGTTTTACGGTTTGGTAAAGTCAATGTCTCAAAGTGGTACAGTTTTAACAATTGGTTTAATAGGCTTTAATGGTATGGTTGATGAAATTATTTCATTAGATACTCCTTCGTTTAATGAACTTGTAGAAACAAGAATATCTTTAGAATTAAAGACTGTTTGGTTAGCATCTAAAAGACGTACAGATAAAGATTTGCAAAATATAGAAGATACTTTAAACGCCTTTAAAGCTAAAATTTCTGTTGGAGATGATTATTTAGAAGAAGATTTGTTATTTCACTTAGCAATAGCTAAAGCTAGTAAAAACAACACAATGGTGTCTTTAATGCTTTTATTAATACCACCAATTCTTAAAACCTATGAAAGAGACACTGTTTGTGAGGGCGATCAAGTAATTACAGAAATAAAAAAACATGAAAATATTTTTTTAGCAATAAAATCTCAAGATCAAGAATTAGCACAAGAAATGATGAATGCACATTTTTATAAATTATCTAACCATATAAAAAATAAAGATTAAAATGAAAACAATAATGAAAAGAAACAATACAACAACATTAGCAATGCTAATAGTTCTATTAATATTTAGTAATTGTAAAAATAATAGCAAGAAAACTGACACTTCTACAACTAATAACAAAATTAAAAAAACTGTTTATGCTAGTGAAGTAATTCCGTTTTTTGACCATTGGAAATTAATTTTAGGAGACGGTTCTAACGCTGGCGTTGCTAATAATTTTGAGAATAAAGATTTCTTTTATACAGAAAATGATGGTGAAAATAATTGGGTTGTTTTTAAAGCTCCAAATGGCGGAGACACTCATGGTACATCAAACAACACTAGAACAGAGTTAGCGCAAACTAAAAAATGGTATCCAAAAACAGCTAATGATAAATTAACTGCAACTCTTAAGGTAATGAATGTTTCTGCAACAGGAGATGCTCGTGTAGCAGCTTCTCATTCAGTAGTAGTTGGTCAAATTCACAGTGCAGACAAACATGAAAACGAACCTCTTAAAATATTTTACAAAAAGTTTCCTGGTCAAACAAAAGGCTCTGTCTTTTGGCATTATGAAATTAACACGAAAGGTGATGATAATTCTGGACGTTGGGATTATTCTTCTGCAGTTTGGGGAAATGACTTTTCTGTTGTTGGAACTGATGAGAACACGTATCCTGCAGAACCAAAAGATGGTATTGCTTTAGGTGAAGAGTTTAGTTATGAAATTGAAGTTAAAGATGGTATTATGTCTTTAAAGTTTACTAGTGAAGGTCATGAAACTAAAAAATTCACAAAAAACTTAATAGTTTCTGAATACACTACAAAGGCAAGTATACCAGAACAAACACAAAAATTATTTGTACCAATTGGTCAAGATGGTGTTGAGCGTGAAGCTGCTTATTCAGGTGAAGGTTGTTTTTTTAAGCTTGGTGCATACAATCAAACAAACGGAAAATCTCCTGAAATTAATAAAAATTGGTGTTCTGGTGCAGAAACTCATAATGGAGATATTCAAAAACAATATGAAGATGGAAATTATGCTGAAGTATGGTTTAAAAAAGGTAGCATATCTATAAGTAAAGCTGCAGTTTCTAATGAAGATTATTTTACTAAAAACGATTAATTCAATTAATTTATAAAAATATGGACAATAATAAATTAACTGGCAAAAACATACTTATAACTGCTGGTGCTCAAGGAATTGGAGAATCTATCTCTAGACATTTTATAGACAGTGGCTCAAACGTTGCTATTCACTACTTTTCTAGTGCAGATACTGCAAATGAATTAGTAGAATATGCTCTTAGCAAAGGACAGAAGGCAATTGCTATAAATGGAGATTTAACAAACGAAGAAGATGCCAATGCTATGGTAGAAAAAACCGTTGCAACCTTTGGTGGTTTAGACATATTAATTAACAATGCAGGCTCTCTTGTTGCGCGTAAAATGCTAAATGATATGGAAACTGATTTTTGGCATAAAGTAATGGATATAAATTTAACCTCTATGATGTTTGTATCTAGAGCTGCAGCTACACATTTAGGTAAAAATGAACATAGCAGTATTGTTAATTTAGCATCACTTGCAGGACGTAAAGGAGGCCATCCAGGGTCTTTAGTTTATGCAACAAGTAAAGGAGCTATCTTAACATTTACTAGAGCATTATCTACAGAACTTGGCCCACAAGGCACAAGAGTAAATGCAGTTGCACCAGGTCTTATTCTTGGTACTTCATTTCATAATACACACACAACAAAAGAATCTGCTGCAGAAACAACAGCTGGTATACCAATACAAAGAGCAGGTAATTCTGCAGATGTTGCTAGGGCTGTATTATATTTAGCCTCTGAATATGATGGTTTTATTACAGGTGCTACACTAGATATAAATGGTGGAGTTTACAATATGTAATTAAAAATAAATAGCATGTAGTTTTCCTTAAAACTGCATGCTGTTTATAAGCAATTAACATACTCTCTTCTCTCCTCTTCAGATTTTTTTTTTAGTGAAAACTTAATTTATTCTCAAAAAAATTCCTAAAAAAAACAGGTATTATTACGCTATAAATTGCTTCAATATTTTCTTAAATTCGGAAATTAATTTATTTAATAAAACATTTATGTTCGAATTTAAAGCAGCTACTACAACCAAAGATAGAGTACAATTACCTTTTTTATTTGATGTTGAAAAAATGCTTAAAGAAACTAGACTTTTAACATTAGATGAATTTGAATATTATAAAGTAATTCAACTTAGAGCGCCTGCACATTTGGTAGATAAAACTTTGCCATTTCCTCCTCCTGCAGAAGATTATGCAGATGGTTCTTGGACAGATTGGTTAGACACACCAGCTCTCAATAAATCTCCATATTTAAAAAACATTGTAAAAAAGTTTCAAGATAATACAACAGTAACTTTAGTACGTTTGTTAAGATTAGCACCAAAATCTGAAGTTAAAAAACATACAGATCCTACTTTAGGTCTAGAAATAGAAAAATCAGTTATTCGTTTAACTATTCCTATTTTAAATAATGATGAAATGGTTTTTAATTTAAATGATACAAGAGTTAACATGAAACCAGGAGAGTGTTGGTATTTAAAACTTTCAGACCCTCATGAAGTAATTAATAACGGAAATGAAGAACGTATTAATTTAACCATAGATATAATTCCGAATAAATGGGCAAGAGACATTATAGAAAAATGTAATCAGCATTAATGGATTTTAAAACATAGGCTTGTAAATAAAAAAACCTCCGAAAGTAAAGACTTAAGGAGGTTTATAATTTAATGAATTTTTATTTCTCTAATTTTTTATTAATATTTTCTTAGAAATTATTCCTTTTTCTGTTTTAATGTTTGCAATATAT
>CAXBIR010000102.1:0-6993 GCA_963975825.1 uncultured Polaribacter sp. | reverse complement strand
ATTTTAATTCCTGGATCTATAATAACTACAGTTTTAAAACCATCTTCTTCTAATTCCCTAACCATTCTTTTAGGATCTGGAAAATGTTTTTTATCCCAAGTAAAACAACGAAAGCCATCCATGTAATCTATATCTAAATAAATAGCATCACAAGGTATTTGTAAATCTCTAAAAGTTTTAGTTATCTGTTTTACATTACTTTCTGGATAATAACTCCATTTACATTGGTGGAAACCTAATGCCCATAAAGGAGGTAATGCATGAGGTTTACCGGTTAAATCTGTATAGTTTTTTACAACATCATCCATTTGTGGACCATAGATAAAATAGTAATTCATTTCACCTCCTTGTGCCCAAAAACTAGTTACATTTCTTCTTTCATGTGCAAAATCGAAATGTGTTTTAAAGGTATTATCAAAGAAAATACCATAAGCTTTATTGTCTTGTATAGCTGTGTAAAAAGGAATTGCCTTATAAATAGGATCTGTATTTTTACCAAAAGCATAAGAATCTGTAGCCCAGTTTTCAAAACGTTTTCCTTTTAAGTTTACATCTACAGGTTTGTCCCCTAAACCATAAAAACTTTCTGCTTTTTGGCAAGCTTTACTCATTTTTACAATATCTCCACCAAATTCATAACTTTCTTCCCAATGAAAACCAATTTCATCTTCATTAATTAGTTTTAAGTCTATAGCATCAAATAAACTTACTTGTAAGCTTTGCTTTTCTACTTTACAAATTAATTTTGAAGTAGCAATTATATAGTAAGTATCATCTTCTGTAACATTTAAAAAACTATAGCCTCTACTTGCATGTATGGTTACACCATAAGAAAAATCGTTTTCAAACTTACCAGTAGTACTATATCTAAAACGGATAACACTATCTCTTACAACTGTAACTTGCAGTACAACGCCATTTTTTGTTGAAAAATGTAAAGTATCTACATCTTTCTTATAATCTATTATTTCTGAAGGAAATAAATTTCCTTTCTGTTCTAATTCTGTATTAACAATCATAATTTTGGTTGTTTATTTTGACTTACAAAAATCGTTAAAGTTTGTTTGATAATTATATATTACATTCTTTTTTTACGATAACGTATTCGTCTGTTCTAAAGTAAAAATATTGCTTATTTATTTAAAAACTAGGTAAATATCTAATCTTTTAAAAGGAGAAGAAAGAATTTTTAAACTCTTAAAAAAGTATCTTTTTTTTACTAAGTTTAAAATAAAACCCCTTTTTTTTTGTCATAATGATAGAAGTTAAAAAAGAGGTTTTAGTGAAATATTATTTATACTTGAAAGAAAGCATACTTAATGGTGGAAGATTTAATTCTATTGAATTATTTCTATTATTCCATATTTTTTCTTCGGAAGTTAGTTTTTTATTTTTATAGTTTCCTGTACCGTTAAATTTAGAAGCATCACTATTAAAAACTTCTTTTAAAATACCAGCTTTAGGTAAACCAATTCTGTAGTTTTCTCTTGGGATAGGAGTTAAGTTTAAGACTATAAGTAGTAAGTCTTCTTCACTATTTCCTTTTCTGATATATGACATTACAGAGTTTTCATGATCACCATGATCAATCCACTCAAAACTTTCATGAGAAAATTGTTTTTTATGTAAAGCTTTTTCTTTTTTGTAAAATGTATTTAATTCTTTTACTAGGTTTTGTGCACCTTTATGAACATCATATTCTATTAAATGCCAGTCTAAACTTCCATTAAAATTCCATTCAGATGTTTGCCCAAATTCAGCTCCTTGAAACAATAGCTTTGTTCCAGGATGTGTGTACATAAAACTATATAGTAGTCTTAAATTTGCAAATTTTTGCCATTCATCACCGGGCATTTTATTTACAATAGATTTTTTTCCATAAACTACTTCATCATGAGAAAGTGGAAGCATAAAGTTTTCTGAAAATGCATAATTTAAACCAAATGTTAGTTCATCTTGGTGGTGTTTTCTGTAGATTGGTTCTTTTGAAAAATAGCCTAAAGTATCATGCATCCAGCCCATCATCCATTTCATTCCAAAACCTAATCCTCCAGAAAAAACAGGACTAGATACTTGTGGAAAAGAAGTTGATTCTTCTGCAATGGTTTGTACATCTGGAAAGTTTTTATAAACAGCTTCATTCATTTCTTTTATAAATGAAATTGCTTCTAAATTTTCTCTTCCGCCAAACTCATTAGCTTCCCATTCACCATCTTTTCTAGAATAATCTAAAAATAACATAGAAGCTACAGCGTCTACACGCAAACCATCTGCATGATATTGTTCTAACCAAAATATGGCATTACTAATTAGAAAGGACTTTACTTCATTTCTTCCATAGTTAAATATAAGACTTTTCCAATCTTGGTGATATCCTTTTCTAGGATCTGGATGTTCATATAAACTAGAACCATCAAAATTTCCTAATCCATGAGCATCTGAAGGGAAATGAGAAGGCACCCAATCTAAAAGAACTCCAATTCCTTTTTCGTGAAATTTATCTACTAAATATTTAAATTCATCTGGATAACCGAAGCGAGAAGTAGGAGCGAAGTAACCCGTTATTTGATAACCCCAACTAGGGTCGTAAGGAAACTCCATTATTGGCATAAATTCTACGTGAGTAAAATTCATTTCTGCAACATAATCTACAAGTTCTTCTGCTAATTCTGCATAACTCATAAATCTATTCTCTTCTACTTTTCTTTTCCAAGAACTTAAATGAACTTCATAAACCGAGTAAGGTGCATCTAATGCGTTGTGCTTTTTGCGCTCCTTCATCCATTTTTTATCTTTCCAAGAATAAGAATCTTCCCAAATTATTGAAGCCGTTTTTGGTGGATGTTCACATCTACGAGCATATGGATCAGCTTTTTCTGTAACTGTACCATTGTTATTACTTATAATTTTATATTTATAAGCATTCCCTTTTTCTGCAAAAGGTATAAAACCTTCCCAAATTCCACTAGAATCCCATCTTACGTTTAATTGATGTTCTTGATCGTTCCAAAAATTGAAGTCTCCAATAACAGAAACTTCTTTAGCAGTAGGTGCCCAAACAGCAAAATATGTACCTTCTATACCGTCTTTTGTTAATATATGAGAGCCAAACTTTTCATATAACTTGTAGTGTTTACCGGCCTTAAAAAGGCTAATGTCAAAATCTGAAAATAAACTATGTGCTATTACTTTAGACATGTATTGGGTTTAAGTTGAAAATTAAATAGTTTTAAATTACAGTTCCTTTTGGTATAACTGCACCTTTTTTAATAACTACAATACCATCTTTTACTAGATACGTATCTGTTTCTACATCTTTTAGGTGTTTACCTCCGTTTATTCTTGTATCATCTCCAATTCTTCCGTTTTTATCTATAATACAATTGTTAATAAAACATCTGTCTCCAATACCTACTTGGTTCTCTATATTTTTTTTCTTTATGTCTTCTAAAGATTCATAAAAGTCATTTCCCATCATATAGGTGTTGGTAATTATAGTTTCTTTACCAATTCTAGAACGAATTCCTATTACAGATTTTTCTATTTTTTCAGCATTTATAATACAACCATCTGCAATTATGGTTTTATTTAAAATAGTATTAGAAATTTTTGATGTAGGTAAAATACGTGCTCTTGTATAAACTCTATTTTCATCGTATAAATTAAATTTAGGTAAATCGTCTGTTAAACCTAAATTTGCTTCAAAGAAAGAATCTATATTACCAATATCTGTCCAATAACCTTCATAAGGATAACTCATAGTTTTATGCTCTCCAATTGCTTGTGGTATTATTTCTTTTCCAAAATCAATTGTATCTGGGTTTGCCATTAATTCTACCAATAAATCTCGGTTAAAAATGTAAATACCCATAGAAGCTAAATAGTTTCTGCCTTCACTTTTCATTTCATCACTAACATCAGAAGTCCAATCTGGTAATAATTCTGCTGCTGGTTTTTCTATAAATGATGTAATTGTATTATTATCATCTGTTTTTAATAAACCAAAAGAAGTTGCATCTTTTGCATTAACTGGGTAGGTTGCTATAGAAATTTTTGCACCACTATTTTTATGTTTTTCTATCATATCTTTAAAGTCCATGTTGTACAACTGGTCTCCAGATAAAATTAAAGCATATTCAAAATCGTTTTGTAAAAAATGATGCATACTTTGTCTTACAGCATCTGCAGTTCCTTGAAACCATTTATCACTTTGAATCGTTTGTTCTGCAGCTAAAACATCTACAAAAGCTGAACTAAAAAAACTAAAATGATACGTGTTTTTTATATGTTGATTTAAGGAAGCTGAATTAAATTGTGTTAATACATACATTCTTTTTATGTCTGAATTAATACAATTAGAAATAGGAATGTCTACCAACCTATATTTTCCTGCAATGGGAACAGCTGGTTTAGATCTATCTTTTGTTAAAGGATATAATCTAGATCCTTGTCCTCCGCCTAAAATAATACCAAGTACTTTATCATTTATCATAGTTAATTTTTTAGAGATTTATATAAGTTTACGTATTCTTGGGCAGAATTACCCCAAGAATTATTTATTGCCATTATTTTTTTAAGATTTTCTTTAAACTCTTCTGTTTTATAATAAGAGGTTGCTTTTGTAATTGCCTTAGTTACTTTTTCTATAGTAACACCATTATGTACAATTCCAAAACCATTTTCAGTTTCTATATCTATTATTGTATCTTTTAAACCACCTATAGAGTTTACAACAGGTACTGTTCCGTATCGTAAAGAATACATTTGGTTTAAACCACAAGGTTCTACTCTAGAAGGCATTAATAAAAAATCTGCACCAGCATAAATAATGTGTGCAAGTTTTTCATCATAACCAATAAAAGTATTAAAGTTTTCTTTTGAGATTGTAGTAAGTGCTTCTTCTGTCTCTTTGTGTCCAGATCCTAATAAAAGAATAGAAATATTATTTTCATTAAGTGCTTTTTTAAAGATTTTAGGAAATAAATCTGCACCTTTTTCTCCAACCAATCTTCCTATGAAAGTGAAAAGTGGTTTTTTAGAATCTAAATTAAATTCTTTACATAACCATTCTTTGTTTGCTTTTTTACCAGATAAAACTGTAGAAGTATTATAATTCTTAAATAATCTATTATCGGTTTCAGGATTCCAAACAGACCAATCTATACCATTCAAAATCCCTACACATTTTGCACTTTCATGATTTAATAAATCTTCTAAACCATTTGCTTTCAACTTTAACTCTTCCATATAAGAAGGAGAGACAGTTGTTACTCTCCAAGCACATTTAATTGCTGCTGCTAAAGAATTTATTGTACCACCCCAATCTAATAGCCCAACTTTTTCAAAATTAAAAGGAGGAATTAAATTTACAAGTTCATGAGAAAACCATCCTTGATATTGAGCATTGTGAATAGTTAATATTGTTGGAATATTTTTTAATGAGTTGTATTTTATACTGTGAGACATCATAAAAGGAATTAAACCTGTATGATGATCGTGTGTATGAATAATGTCTGGTTTTTGTTCAAACGTTAAAAACCAATCTAAAGTAGCAATTTGAAAAGCTAAAAAACGTTTTGTATCATCATTAGAATATACATAGTCTTTGTACAATAGACTAGGTATATCTATAAAGTAAATATCGAAACCTAATTTGGTATCTACTAGTTTATGTACTTTAAAGTTGTAATACTCATGCCCTAAAGCTATATGGTTTTCATAAATTTTTTCAAAGTTATTACTTTGTGTAAATTTATTATTGTAGAAAGGCATTACAACATTACTTGTTGCCCCAATTTCTTTTTGATATTTAGGAAGTGCTCCAACAACGTCTGCTAGTCCACCAACTTTAGCTATTGGAAAACATTCTGCACTTATATGTAGTATATTCAATATTTGTAATTAGATGGTTATCCTATAAAATTACAAAATATTTATCTACTAAAAGTGCAGATATAAATTATTGATATAAGTTTAATATATATGAAGAAACGTTAAGTAAAATTTATTTTTTTACGCAAAACGTGTCTCATATTTAAGAATTTCTCTGTTTATTAATTTCATCTTGCAGTTCTCTTCTTAATTTTTGCTCTTTTTCTATAGATTTTTTTCTATGTTGTTCATATTCAGTTTCTACATCTTGTAGATCTTCCTGAGCTTTTTTAGTAAGAATATTGTTTTTAGAAAACTTGTAAATAAAGTAAAGTAATGCTAGTAGTAGTAATAAGATTACAGACCATAAAACAAGATTATAAGTTACTTTACTAATTTGTAAACCAAAGAAAGATATAGAATCTTCTTTTTGAATTGCTGTATCTAAATCTAACTTAGTTTTATTAAGGTTGTCTTGTGTAGCCTTAATATTTTCTCTTTCTGCTTTAAGTAGGTCGTTTTTTTCTTTTACTAGGTTTTGAGACGTTTTTAAAGAATCTAAAACATTTTGCTTAAGTTGTAGAAATTTATCTTTACTTATTACTTTATATGTCTGGTAAGAGGTTGAAGTTCTGTAAATTTTATCAAACTGTCCATTAAGAGTAGTGTCTTCAATAACAGTTTCTTTATCTTGGGCAAAAGATATTGATGTTAATAATATTGTTGTAAATGTTATTATTTGTAATCTCATTTTATAGTATTTAATTAGAGGTTTTTTAAAAGAATAAAAGTAATAAAAAAACCCAAACGAAACGTTTGGGTTTTTATTATAAGCAAGGTATTTATATTTATTTAATTTTCTCTACAACTGCCTTAAAAGCGTCTGGGTTGTTTACAGCTAAATCAGCTAAAACCTTACGGTTTAATTCGATTTGGTTAGCTTTAACTTTCCCCATAAACTGAGAGTAAGACATTCCGTGTAAACGAGCTGCAGCGTTAATACGCACAATCCATAAAGAACGGAAGTTTCTCTTATTGTTTTTACGGTCACGGTATGCATAAAGCATTCCTTTTTCAACCGCATTTTTTGCTACTGTATAAACGTTTTTTCTACGTCCAAAG
>CAXBIR010000101.1:0-7064 GCA_963975825.1 uncultured Polaribacter sp. | reverse complement strand
TAGCCCTGATTGAAACGACATCCTTTTTGTTTTTCACAAAAAGATATAGTGAAAAGCAGGAAATAGCTTCTAAAAATTATTTTAGCATTGTTTTTTCATATAATCTTTCTACTTTTTCTCTAGCCCAAGGCGTAGTTCTTAAAAACTTTAAGCTAGATTTATACGTTGGGTTATTTTTAAACGCATTAATATTTAAACGATCTCCTAAATCTTCCCAACCATATTCTTTAAAAAGCTCTTCTAAGATAGTAGCTAATTTTATTCCGTGCATTGGGTTGTTGGGTTGTTTTTCACTCATTATTCTTTGGTATTTACGATGCTTAAAATTTTATCTGAACTAATTATAACTTCATTATAATGTTCTTTTGCTAGTGCTTGCATGCAACTTGCTATCTTTTCTGGATGAATCATTCTATATTTTTTTAATCCTCCAATTAACAAAGGATTTAAAACTGTCATAATTACTTTTCCTATTTTTTCTCCTAATCTAAACTCTTCTCTATCTCCTCCTATTAAAGATGGTCTTAAAATAAAAGTATTAGCAATTTTCTGTTCTAAAACATCACGTTCCATTTCACCTTTTGTTTTATTATAAAACACAGAACTAGATGTATCTGCACCCATAGAAGACATTACTATAAAGGTATTTATGTTGTTCTGTTTCGCTAATTTTGCAGCATTTACAGGAATACCATAATCTATAGATTTATAAAGTGCTTTGTCTTTTGTTTTTGAAGCAGTTGTACCAATGCAACAAAAAACTTCATCAGCAATAAAAGCATCTTTATACTTAGACAATTCTAATAAATCTACTAGATGTTCTTCTATTTTACTAGACGAATTATTTACAGAACTTCTAGAAAAAAGTATAATTCTTTCATAAGAACTATCTAGTATTAACTTCTCTAAAAGTAAATTACCTGTTACACCTGTAGCTCCTAAAATTATTGCTTTTTTTTTCATTTATTTATCTAAATCTGGCAATATAAAATCATTTAAAACAGATTTTTTAGCCATCATTTTTTCTATTTCTTTAACTGTTCTTGGTGCTTCTGCAGATAAATTTACCGGTCCGTTTTTAGTAACTAAAATATCATCTTCTATTCTAATTCCTATTCCCCACCATTTCTTATCACAATTACTACCTTCAGGAATGTAAATTCCTGGTTCCATAGTAACCACCATATTTTCTTCAAAATTACCATAATTTCCTGGATCATGAACATCTAAACCAATATGATGTGAAGTTCCATGAGGGTAATATGGGTGTTTTTCATCTATTGACTTGATAATTCCTAATTTAAACAAACCTTCATCTACAATTTTCTTAGAAAGTAAATTCGGTTTTGCCATACTTTCTCCTATTACATATGCAGCAATTCCTGCTTCTTGAGCATTATAAACAATTTCGTAAATTGCTTTTTGTTCTTCAGAAAACTTACCATTTGCAGGAATTGTACGTGTTACATCTGCTGTAAAACCTCTATATTCTGCCCCTAAATCCATTAAAACTAATTCATTACCAACTTTAGTTTTACTATTTTCTATGTAATGTAAAATACAACCATTGTTTCCTGCGCCAACTATAGATGGGTATCCTTCATATTCTGCTCCGTATTTTTTATAAACAAATTCATGAATTCCTTGTAATTCTGTTTCAGACATGTGAGGTTTCATCGCTTTCATTACTTCTGCTTGCCCAATTGCAGAAATTCTAACTGCTTTAGTTAAAAGAACCAATTCTTCTGCAGTTTTTACTTCTCTTAAAGTTGCTAAGTTTCTAGATAAAAATGTAATATCTATATTTGTTTTAGCATCTAGTTTTAAAGAAATTTTTTGCTTTAATTCTTTCTTTAAATCGTTACTTGTTGCGTCTTTAAACTTCATTAAATCTTCATCATTTTTTAATGAAGGATCGTAAGCTAAAGCTCTACCAATTATTTGTGCAACATTTGCACTATTTTCTATTGGTGTAGATTTTACCAACTCGTAAATTTGCTTTTTCATTGGTGATAAGAAGTTCTTAGGATTATAGTCTGCCTTTTCTTTAAAAGCCAAAACTAAATCGTACACTTCTGCCTTATCTCTTACTGAATTTCTATAATCGTCGTTAAATTTTTCAATAAAAATTCTATCAAAAGATTTAAAGTTGATTTTAGATGCTGCAAAATCTTCTGAATTAAAAGCCATTTTAAAGCCTAGTTCATTTTTAGCACCCTCAATTCCTAAACGCTTACCATTCCATTGTTCTGCTCTAGCATCTCTTTTTTGAACGTATAAAATTTCATTATAAACTTGTCCGTTTTCATCTGTCTGATTTTCTGAAAACAAAACTAAAACACCATTTGGTTCTCTGTAACCTGTTAAATAATAAAAATTAGGATCTTGATGAAAAACAAAATCTACATCATTTGCTCTATTTCTAAGTGGATTTGCAAAAACTACAGATACAGAATTTGCTGGCATTTTACTTCTTAAAGCATCTCTTCTGCTTTTATGAAACTCTTTTGATAAAAAATCTGTAGGTGTTTGTGAAAATCCGTTGAAAGAAAACGCAAGTAAAGCGATTAAAATAAAGTTTAAAATCCTCATTATAATTAGGTTTAAAGGTTGGTTACCCAAATGTAGCATTATTTATTTTTAAGTTAAAAATATTAACAAAATATTAGTGATTGATAATTGCGAATTTTTCAATAATTTAGCTGAAATTTTAAGAAATCTATCAATGAAAAATATAGCATTACATTCAGTTCACGAAAAATTAGGAGCAAAAATGGTACCTTTTGCAGGTTACAACATGCCTGTACAGTATGAAGGCGTTACTGCAGAACATTTAACGGTAAGAGAATCTGTTGGTGTTTTTGATGTAAGTCATATGGGAGAATTTTTAGTTAGCGGAGAAAATGCGCTTGCTTTAATACAAAAAGTTACTTCTAATGATGCTTCTAAATTAGAAATTGGTGATGCACAATACAGCTGTTTTCCTAATAAAGAAAACGGAATTGTAGATGATTTAATTTGTTACAGAATTAAAGAAGACACTTATTTATTAGTAGTAAATGCTTCTAATATTGAAAAAGATTGGAATTGGATTTCTTCTTTTAACGAAGAGTTTAAAGCAGATTTAAAAGATTTGTCTGAAGATTATTCTTTACTAGCAATACAAGGCCCAAAAGCAGTTGAAGCTATGCAATCTTTATCTTCTTTAGATTTAGCAGAAATTCCTTTTTACAAATTTAAAGTTAGCGATTTTGCTGGTATAGAAAATGTAATTATTTCTGCTACTGGTTATACGGGTTCTGGTGGTTTTGAAATTTACTGTAAGAATTCTGAAGTAGAACAAATTTGGAATAAAGTTTTTGAAGCTGGTGCAGATTTTGGAATTAAACCAATTGGTTTAGCAGCAAGAGATACACTACGTTTAGAAATGGGTTATTGTTTATATGGTAATGATATTAATGATACAACTTCGCCAATTGAAGCTGGTTTAAGCTGGATAACTAAATTTACAAAAGACTTTGTAAATGCAGAAGCTTTGGCTAAAGAAAAAGAACATAAACCAGAAAGACGTTTGGTTGCTTTTGAACTAGATGAAAGAGGAATTCCTAGACAAGGTTATGATATTGTAGATGGAAATGGAAATATTATTGGAAACGTAACTTCTGGTACTATGAGCCCTTGTTTACAAAAAGGAATTGGTATGGGTTATGTACCAAGAATTATGTCTAAATCTGGTACACAGATTTTTATTCAGGTTCGTAAAAAAGCAATTCCTGCAACAATTGTAAAACTTCCCTTTTATAAAGGATAAAATATAATATTTAAAACCTCACAAATTTGTGAGGTTTTTTTACTTTAAAAAAGTATTTTAACTTGTTGAAATACAATAAAATTACACATATGAATTGTCTATTAACTGGTGGAACAGGAATTGTTGGAAGTCACATTATTTTTGAATGGCTACACAAAGCAATTGTAGAAAAAACGGTAAATCATCTTTTTGTAGTAATTAGAGATAATGAAAAATCTGCAGAAGACCGTTTGTTGGCTATTCTTAAAGACGCTTCTCGTCCAGAGTTTTTAAACAATTTTACTTTAGAAGCTTGTTTAGAAAAAATAACCGTTATTTCACATGATTTAGACACTATAAATAAAGCAGTCTTAGATAACTATAGTTTTAACACTGTTATACATTGTGCAGGCTCTACAAGCTTGTTGCACACAACAGATTCTAAAGAAAAAGTACACACACAAAATTACCTAGTAACTAAAAATCTTTTAGAAGAATTACCTACTTCTGTAAATCGTTTTTTATATATAAGTACAGCATATTCTTTTGGTATACAAGATGAAAAAGTAAACGATTCTATAGAAAATTATAACGTTACAAACTTTAGAAATCCGTATGAGAAATCTAAATATGAAAGCGAATTATATGTTAAAGAAACATGTAAATTAAAAAACATAGATTCTCAAATATTAAGACCAAGTATTATTTGTGGTAGATTAATAGATTTGCCTTTTTTTGAAACTCCAAAATTTGATGTTTTCTATTCTTGGGCAATGTTTTTAGATAAATATGCAACTAAATCTAAAGACAAATTTAGAATTTGGATTGACAAGGAAAGTGGTTTAAATATTGTGCCTGTAGATTTTGTTTCTAAAGCAATTTTATACGCTTTTTTAAACCCAACAATAAAAGAATTAAACATTGTAAACCCAAAACAGATTTTACATAAAAATTATGTTGGCGATGTTTTAGAATCTTTTAAAATTAGTAGCTACGAGTATGTTTCTGAAAAACCAGAAAATTTAAATGCTTTTGAACAATTGTATTACAAAAGTATTGGTGGTCTTTTTGAAAAATATGTTTCTGTACCAGATTTACAATTTAAATCTACTTTAATACTACAATTTATAGAAGATTTAAAACTAGATATTACTCTAGGGGTTCATGACAATTTTATGAATTTAATTGATTTTTCTGTAGAGAAAAAATTCAGGAAAAGTTATTAGTTAAAATAACTTATTAGATAAATTTTAAAAATGGATTCGTTAACGCAAATAGTTTTAGGAGCAGCAGTTGGAGAAGCAGTATTGGGTAGAAAAATTGGCAATAAAGCTATGTTATATGGTGCAATTGCAGGTACAATTCCAGATTTAGATATTTTCTCTTCTTATTTTACAGATACAGTTAGTGCTTTAGAAATTCATAGAGGTTTTACGCATTCTATTGTATTCTCTGTTCTTTTTGCACCAATATTTGCTTTTATAGTTTCAAAATATGAAGCTTATAAAAATATAAAGAATTGGTCTTGGCTTTTCTTTTTAGCTTTTGTAACACATCCTATTTTAGATGCACACACTACTTGGGGAACGCAACTTTTTTGGCCTCTAGATATTAGATTAGCTTTTAAAAATGTTTTTGTTGTAGATCCATTATACACCCTTCCTTTTTTAATATTTTTAATTTTGGCAATGCGTCAAAAAAAAGAATCTAAAAAAAGACGCTTTTATAATAATTCTGGCTTAATTATTAGCAGTTCTTATTTACTTATAACGTTAGTTTTAAAAGGTATTACTTATCAAACATTTAAAAAAGAACTTGCTGAACAAAACATTATTTATAAAGAAATAGAAACAAAACCTTCTCCATTAAACACCATTTTATGGAGCGCTAATGTAGAAACAGAAAACGCTTATTTAATAGGTAATTCATCTTTTTTTGATTCTAAACCCATCTTCTTTTCAAGATATCCTAAAAACCATTACTTATTAGGTGATTTAAAAAATCATCCGAAGGTAAAAAGAATGATTGCTATTTCTAAGGGTTGGTACACCATCAATAAAAAAAATAATGTTTTATACTTTAATGACTTACGTTTTGGCTTACTAAGCATGAAACCAAATGCAGAAAATTTTGTTTTTAAATATAAAATTGAAATAGATTCTGCTGGTACTCCTTTTTTTATTGAAGAACCAAAAGAAAAAAGAGATGCTAAGAAGTTATTATCAGAATTATGGGTAAGAATTAAAGGCAATTAAAAAGCGGAGTTATTTTTTTATTAAAATAAATGAAATTAATTGTAAGGAAATCTATATTAATTCGATTATAAAAAATCAAACAAATTAATCTTAAATAAACAATAATGAAAAAAATAATTTTAACAAGTATTTTAGGTCTTGCCTTATTGGTTGGTTGCCAAAAACAAACAAAAAAAGAAAGTCCTGTTTCAGAGACTAAAGTAGAGAAAATAGCTACTACTTTTTCAGAAAAAATTGAAGTTGCTCATAAAAAAGATCTTTTTTTATCTAAAGAAGCAATACAATTTGATGCTATAATTGAATTTGGAGGAAATGTAATTTTTGATGCAAATATTACAGTTTCAACAACATCTGATTTGGCTAAAATTACCTACACTAATGGTGATGAAATTTATGTAAACAAAGAAAATACTTTTGTTTCGCCTAGTTTAAAAGACAATCCTGGAGTTCGTTTTCATGCCTATACTTGGAGCTATTTCTTTTTATTTCCTTATAAATTAAATGATAGTGGAACAAAATGGGACTTTAATTACAAAACTGCAGAAACTGAAAATATTTTTGACACAGCAAAATTAAGTTTTGAAGCTAATACAGGTGATGCACCAGATGATTGGTATGTTGTTTATGCAAATAAAGAAACAAATGTTTTAGAACAAGCTGCCTATATTGTTAGTCTTGGTAAAACTAAGGAAGCTGCAGAAGCAGATCCTCATGCTATTAAATATTTAAATTATAAAATGATTGATGGAGTTCCGGTATCTACAAATTGGGATTTTTATGGTTGGAACAACAATGATGGTATTACTTCTAAAATTGGAAATGCAAAATTAACAAATATTAAATTTGTTGAAGGTTTTAGAAATAATTTTAAAACTCCAGAAAACTACATTAAGAAATAGTTTTTCTAAAAAATACTTTTATAAACTCACTCTCGTAATTTACGTTAGTGAGTTTTTTTTTTGCTAAAATTTCACATTCACACTTTTTTTTCAAGTGTAAGTAGCTAGAATTATTTTTTT
>CAXBIR010000100.1:0-7074 GCA_963975825.1 uncultured Polaribacter sp. | reverse complement strand
TTTCTTCTTGTGTCTATTTGCTCTAGCTCTTTTCTTTCTTTTGTGTGTAGAGATCTTAGCTCTCTTTCTTTTTTTACCACTTGGCATAATGTTACGGTTTTTTTAAATCAATTAAGATTTAGATTAGTATTTTGTTACTTTACAGCTACTTTACTTTTTACACCTTCTGTAAAAGTTTTTGCTGGTTTAAAAGCTGGAATGTTGTGAGAAGGAATCTTAATAGTTGTATTCTTAGAAATATTTCTACCAGTTTTTTCTGCTCTAGTTTTGATAATGAAACTACCAAAACCTCTTAAATAAACGTTATCGCCATTTTCCAATGCACCTTTAACTTCAGTCATAAATGCTTCCACAGTTGCCAAAACATCTGTTTTTTCAATTCCTGATTTATCTGAAATCTTCGATACGATATCTGCTTTCGTCATGTCTCTATTTTTACTATATTTTTATTAATTTACTTTCAAAAATGCGGATGCAAATATATGATAATTAATCAATTCCAAGAAGATAAAGACTTAAATTTATGTGAATTTTAAAATGTAATATTGCAATTCTATTTTTTTACAATGAAATTTTCTAACACATTAGTATACTGGTATTTACAAAACAACAGAGAACTGCCTTGGCGTAAAAGTAAGAACCCATATTTTATTTGGTTAAGCGAAATTATGCTTCAACAAACAAGAGTTGCCCAAGGTTTGTCTTATTATTTGAAATTTACAACCACTTTTCCAACAGTTTTCGACCTTGCAAAAGCAGATGAAAGTACTGTATTAAAAATGTGGCAAGGTCTAGGTTATTATTCTAGAGCAAGAAACCTACATTTCTCTGCAAAACAGATAGCAGAAGAGTTAAATGGCCAATTTCCTTCAACATATAAAGAAATTATAAAATTAAAAGGAATTGGAGATTATACAGCATCTGCTATTGCTTCTATTTGTTTTAATGAACCAACAGCAGTTGTAGATGGAAACGTTTACAGAGTGCTTTCCCGATACTTTGGCATTTCTACAGCAATCAACTCTACTTCAGGAATTAAAGAGTTTAAAGCGTTAGCGCAGACATTAATTGACGAAAGCCAACCAGGAACTTATAACCAAGCTATTATGGATTTTGGTGCTTTACATTGCAAACCACAAAATCCGCTTTGCGAAACCTGCCCGTTTTCTGATAGCTGTGTTGCTTTCGAAAAAAAACTAACTAAAGAATTACCTGTAAAAGAGAAGAAAATAAAAGTTAGAAAACGTTATTTTAATTTTTTAGTGATTAAAACAGATAACAATAAAACTATTTTATCTGAAAGAAAAGGAAAAGGAATTTGGCAAGGTTTATATCAATTTCCATTAATAGAAAGTGATTATATAATTAATGAGAAAGAAATAATTGCTTTAGAAGAGTTTACATCTCTTTTTCCAGAAGAAACAACTATTTCACTTTTCAATAAAAAGGAAATTGTACATAAATTATCTCATCAACATTTATACACACAATTCTGGATTGTTGAAACTAAAAATGTAGAAAACGCAGAAGTTTCTTGGAATAATATACAAGATTTTCCAGTTCCTATTTTAATTGCTAATTTTTTAGATCAATTTCAACCTAAAAAGTAATTGATATTTTTAGTACATTTGATTAGTTTAAAAATTGAATTATGGCAGCAGGAACTATAAATAAAGTAATACTTATTGGTAATTTAGGAGATGATGTAAAAATGCATTATTTTGATGATAAAAATAGTGTTGGTCGTTTTCCTATTGCTACTTCAGAAAGCTACACGAGTAAACAAACCGGAGAAAAAGTAACCAATACAGATTGGCATAATATTGTTGTTAGAAATAAACTTGCAGAAATTTGTGAGAAATACCTTTCTAAAGGAGATAAAGTTTATGTAGAAGGAAAATTGAAAAACAGACAATGGGAACAAGATGGCGTTAAACGTTATTCTACAGAAGTTATAGTTACAGAAATGACCATGTTAAGCACAAAAAAGAATGCTGACAATACTGTTACTCCAATGCAACAACAAAACACACCAGTTACTGAAGCACCAAAAACAATTGCTGCAGAAGAAAACGACGATTTACCTTTTTAATAATTATAAAACTTTAAACTTTGGACCCAGATCCCGAACATATATTTTTACTTTTTGCTTCCTTCGATTTTATTACAACTTTAAACGGAATTGCATTAATTGCGCTACTTATTAGTTCTGCATTAATTTCTGGTTCTGAAATTGCCTTTTTCTCATTAAACCAAACAGATATTAATGAGCTTTCTAATAACGGGAAAGAAGAAAATATTGTAGTTACTTTATTAGATAGACCTAGAAAATTATTAGCTACTATTTTAATTACCAATAATTTTATAAATATTTTAATTGTTCTTTTATTTGCTTCTTTAGCAGAAACTTTATTTGGCGATTTTAACCTTACTTTAAACCTTTATTTCTTTACAGTACCAATTCGTTTTCTTTTAGAAATAATCTTAGTAACTTTTTTAATTTTATTATTTGGCGAAGTTTTACCAAAAGTATATGCGTCTAGAAATGCTTTAAGTTTTTCTAAAAAAATGTCTAAATTTATACGTTCTGTAAACGTAATATTAACACCATTTAGCATGCCTTTAATTGCTATTACAAAATGGATTGAGAAAAAATTTGGCAGCAAAGCAACTAATTTCTCTGTAGAAACCTTATCACAAGCTCTAGAACTAACATCACAAGGCGCTACCAGTAAAGACGAACAAAAAATTCTGCAAGGAATTGTAAATTTCGGAAACACAGAAACGGTGCAAATAATGAAACCAAGAATAGATATTTTTGCAATTTCTGAAGATGAAACCTATGAAGCTGTTTTAGAAAAAATTTTAACAAACGGATATTCTAGAAACCCTGTTTACAAAGAAGGTATAGACAATATTATTGGTGTACTTTACGCAAAAGATTTATTAGCACATTTAAATAAGAAATCTTTTAAATGGCAAAATTTATTAAGAGAACCTTTCTTTGTGCCAGAAAATAAAAAACTAGACGATTTATTGGGCGATTTTAGAGCAAAGAAAAATCACTTAGCAATTGTTGTAGATGAATATGGTGGTACAAGTGGTTTGGTAACTCTAGAAGATGTTATAGAGGAAATTGTTGGAGACATAAATGATGAATTTGATGATGATGATTTATCTTACTCTAAAATAGATGAAAACAATTATATTTTTGAAGGAAAGACTTCTATAAAAGATTTTTGTAAAGTTTTAGATGATGAAGATGAAGATATTTTTGAAGAAGAAAAAGGAGAAAGCGAAACTTTAGCTGGCTTTATTTTAGAAATTTCTGGTAAATTTCCTAAAAGAGGAGAGAAAATAAACTTTAAGAATTATACGTTTACAGTGGAAGCGTTAGACAAAAAACGCATTAAACAAGTAAAAGCAACTAGAAATGCGTAACCTATTTTTACTCTTATTTTTATCTATTTTTATATCGTGTAAAGAAGATGTTTTACCAAAACCAAAAGCTTATTTAGGTTTAAAATACCCAACAAAGGCTTACACAGATTTAAAACTAAAAAGACCTTACACGTTTAAAATTTCAGAAAACACAACCGTAATAAATAATAAAAATAATTGGTTAACAATAAAATACCCAGCACTAAAAGCTTCTATAGACATAACATACAGACCTGTAAAGAACAATATAAAAGAATTGCTTTCAGAGGCCGAAAAATTAGTTTTTAAACACACCGCTAAAGCAGAACAAATTATACCAAAAGACTTTATAAATAATAGAAAAAGAGTTTTTGGTAGTATTTATGAAATTACAGGTAATGCAGCTTCTCATGTTCAATTTCATGTAACAGATAGCACAAAAAACTTTTTAAAAGGTTCATTATATTTTTACGCAAAACCAAACTACGATTCTATTTTACCAGCAGTAAATTATATTAAAGAAGATATTTTGCACTTGGTAGAAACTTTAGAATGGAAAGAGTAATGTTTTTTCCGAGTATAATTACCTGTTTTAAAAAACAGAGAATTAAACGCTAAAAAAAACCAAAATCATTTAGTTTCTTGCAGGCTAGTAACAATTAACCAAACTAACCTATCATGAAACCAAATTTATTAAAACTCCCATTAGCAATATTATTGCTAATACTACTAAAATCTTGTGGGCAAAAAGAAAACTTAAAATTAGAACCATTTGCAGAATATGTAATTAAAATTACACAAACTAAAAACACAAAAGCACCGGCATTACAATCTTTTACACATGCAGAAGCTACTTCTGGTAAAGAATGGCTTTTATTTGCAGGTAGAACAAATTCTTTAGATTCTCTAAATGGAGGAATTCATAATTTAAACGGAAATTACGCAGGTTCTTCTTTTACAAAATCGTCTTATAATGATGTAATTTATGTTTACAACCCAACAAAAGACGAAGTTTCTGGAAGCTTAACTCTTACAGATTTAATTAAATTAATAGAAAACAAATGCACTTTATCTTCAGAAAAAACACCTTCTATTTTATCTCCTTATTATGGTTTATTAAAAGCTGTTAAAGAAAACACAGGTATATTTAAAAACTCTAATGCTTTAGTAAAGCAAGACAAAAAATATTTATATACACTTGGTGGTTATGGACCTTTAGATTTTTCTGATCTTAAAAAAGGTTTTGTTACCTATAACCATATTGCTAAAATAAATGTAGATGTTCTAATTAAACTGGTAAAAGAAAAAACCTTAACAAATGAAGAATGGTTAGATTTAATGAAAGTTGGTAAAAATGAAAAATTAGTTAGCACTGGTGGCGAATTATACATATACAATGAAACATTATATCTTTCAGCGGGTCATAACTTTGGGAACACAGCAAACAATGGTCAGAAATATGTAGATGCTATTTATCCATTTACAACTACAAGCAATAAAGAAAATAACTTTATACTAGATATTCAAACTCAAACACCAATTTCAGATGTTATAAATCCTTCTGATATTGGTTCTGATGACATTTCTATATTTAGAAGAAGAGATGGTCCAATTTTACCTTCACTTTATAAAAATCCGGTAAATAAATCTATAGAAAAAAGTATTGCTATTTACGCTGGTGTTTTTAAACCTGGTGAAACATTAGAAGCATGGAATGATGCTATTTATGTGCATCCAAATTGGGCAGGTTCTAATAGCAAACTTTATACTTACGACAAGGCTTACAATCAAAAAAACTACAATGTATATTCTAGTCCAAGTTTTGTTTTATATGATAGTATTTCTAATGTTGTACATTCTTATTTAATTGGTGGTATTGGAGATGGAAAAGGAGCTCCTAAAGGGCACTTGTCTGGCTTTACCAATACAACTTTACATGTTCAATTAAATGTAGATCAATACCCTTTAAAAAGCAGACTTAAAGTTTTAGATTATAATGTTTTTACAAACAAAAAAGAAAACAGCAAACCCTTTTATGGTGCTGAAGCTATTTTATTCCCAAATAGGAATCTAAATTATTCTAAATATTCTGAAGAAATAATTAATGTAAATACTACATTTTCTAATTTGCAAAAAACAATAGAAGTTGGCTATATTTTTGGAGGTATAGAAGCTTTTGAATCTAATCCTGGAACTTATGGCGCAAACAAATCTCAGGCATCAAATAAAGTTTGGAAAGTAACCTTAACTAAGAATAGTATTTAAATTTATAAAAAGGTAGTTTAGATTTTATTCTAAACTACCTTTTTATTATATAATCTCCATCTTCTTTAATAAGAAAGAAGCATTCATATTTTTACAAATTCCGTTTTTTAAAGTGTAATCAAAATGCAGTTCGTTTTCTATAATTTCTGCATCAAAATAATAGTTTTTTATATCTTTAAATTCATCTTCCAAAGCACATAAACTAACATCGTGTGTTGCAATAATTCCTGTAGATTTAGATTTCGATAATTTTTCTACAAACTTCTTAGAACCAATTGCCTTGTCTTTACTATTTGTTCCTTTTAAAATTTCATCTAAAATTATAAAATAATCTTCATTTTCAATTTCATCAACAATAAATTTTAAACGTTTTAATTCTGAATAAAAATAAGATTCATCTTCTGTTAAAGAATCTGTAGTTCTCATACTTGTAATTAATTTTATTGGCGCGTATTTAAAAGATTCTGCACAAACTGGCAAACCACAATTTGCCATAACAATAGATAAAGAAACTGTTCTTAGAAAAGTACTTTTACCTGCCATATTTGCACCGGTAACAATAAAAAACTCTTCTTTATTAATATTAAAATTGTTGTCTACTCTTTTATCTACCTTTAGTAATGGGTGCCCTAAATTAGTGCCTTTTATCACTTCTTTTTCTAAAGTTATTTCTGGAAAAATAAACTTAGGATGATTGTAATGAAAATTAGCTAAAGAGTTTTCTGAATCGAAAAACGCAACAACTTCAAACCACTTTTCTACAGTATGTTTGTAGTTAGAAATCCATTTTTCTGCTTTGCAAGCATTGTAAATTTCTGATAAAAACAAACCATTACCAAAAACAGAAATTATAATATTATTTCTCTGATCGAAAGCATCTAAAACCCTAGCAAATTCCTTAAAAATTACAGAAGCTTTTTTATTTTCTGAAGTAATAATTTTTTGTTTCTCTTTTAATATTTTAGCAGAAAAATTTTCGTTTTCAATTTCATTTAACAACACATGATATTGCTTAAATGTTTCTCTAACTTTATCTGTTTCTGCATATAAAGTACTTGTCTTTTTAATATACCTTCCTGTAACAAAAAGCCCAATAAAAAACCAAATAACCAAATAAGAAAAAGGTACAATTCCGAAAGAAATTAAGCCAATTAAAATTACAGATATTATAGAAAACCCAACTTGAATTTTAGCTAAATATATTGGAAAAACATTCTTGTAATTAGAAAACCAATCTACTATAGATTTAGAAGTAGTTTTTACAGAAACTAAACTTGCCAATGCTGCAAAATGTTGTCTCCAAAGCGCTTTAGTAGAAAGTTCTTTAACAGCTTCTTGCTTCTCTACAATAATTGTTGTTTTATTGCCTGTAAAAACGTTCGCCAAAAC
>CAXBIR010000099.1:0-7449 GCA_963975825.1 uncultured Polaribacter sp. | reverse complement strand
GAGTATAATATTTACCAAGATTTTAAAGAAAGCCTTTTTACATCTTATTTTTTGGGGTGTTGTTTGGTTTTTCTTTTTTAGTTTTTTTAGTGTAGGTTCTAAAAATGAAAATTTTATATTTTGGTTTTCAACCATTTTAAGTTTCATTACAATAATATCTTCTTATACTTTTGTGTATCATTTAATTCCGGATTTTTTATTCTCTAAAAAGGAAAAACTATTTGTTCTGTATACTTTTTATGCGATTATTTTTATTGTTTGTGCAGTTTTAATGACAGTGGTTTTTGGATTTGTTTTTTTTTACAATTTAGAGTTTCAGAACATGCCAGGATTAACCAAGAATTCTGGAGTAATTTTAGTCTGTGTTTTCCTGATAATTGCACTTACAAGCGGATTTAAAATTTTAAAGCATAATTATAAATCTTTGGATGAAAAAAAGAGTTTTGAAAATAAATTTCTACAAACTCAACTACAATTAAAAGAGCAAGAATTAAAATTTTTGAAGATGCAAATTCATCCACATTTTTTATTTAATTCTTTAAATACCATTTATGGCTTTGCATTACAAAAAGGTGACGAGGCTCCAGAAATGATTTTAAAACTATCGAACCTATTAGACTATATTTTATACCAAATAGAAAAACCAAAAGTACTTTTAGACGAAGAAATTAACCATTTAGAAGATTACATTTCTTTAGAAAAAATGCGTTTTCACGATACTTTAAAAGTCGATTTTAAAAAAGAAATTTCACAAGAAAATGTTCAAATTTCTCCAATGTTATTAATTCCTTTTTTAGAAAATAGTTTTAAACATGGTAAAATAGTTGATGGAGTTTTATATATAAATATTCAACTGAAAGTAGAGAGCAATAAGTTGGTTTTTACTATTGAGAATTCATCAAAAAATAAAGAAATTTCTAAAACAGGAATTGGTGTCGAAAATATTAGAAAAAGATTGCAAATGCTGTATCCAGATAAACATCAGCTTAAAATACAAGATAAAGAAGCAATTTTTAGTGTAAGTTTAAAAATTCAATTAGAAGATTTTTAAAATAATTAATATGAAAAAAATTACTTGTGTTATTGTTGATGATGAACCTGTTGCAAGAGAAATTTTAGCTTCCTATGTTGCTAAAATACCTAGTTTAGAATTGATAGCAACTTGTAAGAATGCAATGGAAGCTTTTCAAGTGTCTAATACTCAAAATATAGATATTTTCTTTTTAGATATTAATATGCCAGACATTTCTGGATTGTCTGTGGCGAAATCTATCAACCAAAAATCTAAAATTATTTTTACAACTGCCTACAGAGAATACGCTGTGGATGGTTTCGATTTACAAGCGGTAGATTATTTGTTAAAACCGATTTCGTTTGACCGCTTTTTGCAAGCAATTAATAAATTATTTCATCAGAACTCTAAAGTTTCTTCAGAAATTTCATCCGAAGAAAATCTTGTAAAGAATGATTTTATTTTTGTGAGATCTGATAGAAAAATGCTAAAAATTAATTTTGATGAACTACTTTATATAGAAAGTTTGTCTGATTATATTAAACTTCATTTAAAAGATAAGGTAATTACAACTAGAGAAACAATTAGTAATATTGAAACTAAATTACCCGCTAAAAACTTTCTTAGAATTCATAGATCTTTTATTGTAAATCTTAAAAAAGCAACTTCTTACACAAACGAATTTGTAGAGATTGGTAAAAATGCAATTCCTATTAGTAGAACTTACAAAGAAAATGTACTTAAAAAGTTGGCAGAAATTTCATAGAAATAGTTTTATCTTTGATGCAAATTTTAGACTTTGAATACAACGCAATTTATACCAGAAATACTTTCAGAAAAAATAGAAAAGGCAACTTTTACATGGCAAACACCAAGTAATATTGCATTGGTAAAATATTGGGGGAAAAGTAATCCTCAAATTCCTAAAAATGCTTCTATTAGTTTTACTTTAAATAATTGTCATACAATTACTACTATAGAGTTTTCAAAAAAAGAAAAATCTACAGAAGCAACTTTTAATTTGTTTTTTGAAGGGAAAGAAAAAGAAGAATTTAAACCTAAAATTGCTGAATTTTTTCAAAGAGTAGCAGAATATTGTCCTTATATATTTGAATATAATATGACAATTAATTCAGAAAATTCTTTTCCACATTCTAGCGGAATTGCATCTTCAGCAAGTGGTTTAAGTGCAATTGCAATGTGTTTAATGAGTTTGGAAAAAGAATTAAATTCTAATTTAACACCAGAATTTATCAATAAAAAAGCTTCTTTTTTAGCACGTTTAGGTTCTGGAAGTGCAAGTAGAAGCATAGAAGGTCCTTTAGTTGTTTGGGGAAATCATCCAGAAATTGAAGGAAGTTCAGATTTATTCGGAGTTCAATTTCCTTATAAAGTTGATGCTGTTTTTGAAAATTATCAAGACGCAATCTTATTGGTAGATAAAGGAGAAAAAATTGTTTCTAGCACAGTGGGGCATAACTTAATGCACAATCATCCATATGCAGAAAATAGATTTCAACAAGCAAATAATAACTTGTCTAAAATGTCAGAAATTCTTCAAAATGGAGATGTAAAAGCATTTATTAACTTGGTTGAAAGTGAAGCGCTAACATTGCATGCAATGATGTTAACTAGCAATCCATATTTTATTCTAATGAAGCCAAATACATTAGAAATTATTAATAAAATTTGGAAATTTAGAGCAGAAAATAACAGTAATATTTGTTTTACTTTAGATGCTGGTGCAAATGTACATGTATTATACCCAGAGAGCGAAAAACAAGTTGTAAACAGCTTTATAGAAAATGAGTTGGCACACTACTGCCAGAAAAAACAGTATATTTATGATTCTGTTGGTTTAGGAGCAACTAAACAATAACTAATATCCATTTTATGAAAATTATTTTAATGTTTTTAGTGTTTACTGGTTTTTCTATTTCGGGAATAAATGCCCAAGAGAAACTTTGGTTTGATGCAAATGGCAATATTACATCTCAAGAAAAAGCAGTTTATTACAGGGTATTTTCGACAAATAAAACAGAAAAACAACTTGTTGTAGATTATTATATTTCAGGAAAAAAAGCAAAAGAATCTTATTTTGTTAAAGGTAAACCAAATGGTAAGTACTTAGAGTTCTATCTTACTGGAGAAGTGAGAGTTGTGGGTAGTTTTAAAGATGGTTTTAGAGAAGGAATGTGGAAAGTTTACGACAAAAACGGTAAAATTAAAGAGAAGGGGAAATACGAACAAGGAGAAAAAGTTGGTGTTTGGAAGACTTTTTACAAGAATAATTAATAAGAATTTGTTAACAAATAAATTCGTATTTTTGCAATGTTATAAAGAAAACTATGAAAGGTCCATTATTTTACGCTAAAATTTTACTTTTTGGAGAATACGGAATTATAAAAGATTCTAAGGGTCTTGCAATTCCTTTTAACGCCTACAGAGGTGCTTTAAAAACTTCAGAAAATCTTTCAGGAAAAGCATTAGAGTCTAATGGTAATTTACAGCGTTTTTACACCTATTTAGCTGGTTTAAAGACAGATTTAGTTACTTTTAATTTAGATGCTTTTAAGAAAGATATAGAAAACGGAATGTATTTTGATTCTTCTATACCACAAGGTTATGGTGTGGGAAGTTCTGGTGCTTTGGTAGCTTCTATTTATGACGAATATGCTTCAGATAAAATTACGGTTTTAGAAAATTTAACAAGAGATAAACTGTTAAATTTAAAAGCAGTTTTCTCTCTAATGGAATCTTTTTTTCACGGTAAAAGCTCTGGTTTAGATCCTTTAAATAGTTACTTAAGCTTGCCAATTTTAATTAATTCTAAAGACAATGTAGAGCCTGCAGGAATTCCATCACAAAAAGAAGGAAAAGGAGCAGTTTTCTTATTAGATTCTGAACAAATTGGTGAAACAGAGCCAATGGTTACTATCTTTATGGATAAAATGAAGAATGAAGGTTTTAGAAAAATGATTAGTGAAGAATTTTCTACAACTACAGATGCTTGTATTGAAGATTTTTTACAAGGAAATGTAAAATCTTTATTTGGAAATGTAAAATCTTTATCTAAAATAGTTTTAAAGAACTTTAAGCCAATGATTCCTGCTGCTTTTCACAAAGTTTGGGAGAAAGGTATTTCTACAAACGACTATTATTTAAAACTTTGTGGTTCTGGTGGTGGTGGTTATATTTTAGGTTTTACTGAAGATTTTGCAAAAGCTCAAAAAAGTTTAAAAGATTATAAACTAGAACTGGTTTATAGATTTTAGAAAGCTTCATGAGTACTTCAAAAGCAAAACGAATAATATTTAAATTTTTTAGTTTATTTTCTGCAGTTAGAGGCTATAATATTTTAGTATTAATTGTTGCTCAGTATTTAGCAGCTATTTTTATTTTTTCGCCAACAAATTCATTAAATGATGTTGTTTTCGATTTACATTTATTCTTTCTAGTTTTAGCTTCTGTATTTGTTGTAGCTGGTGGGTATATTATCAATAATTTCTACGATGTAAAAGTTGATAAAATAAACAGGCCAGTAAAAACTAATTTAGATAACTATATAAAAGAATCTACAAAATTAAGATTATACTTCTTTCTTAACTTTGTTGGTTTTTGTTTCGGAATTTTAATTTCTTGGAGAGCTGCCTTATTTTTTGCAGTATTTATTTTTGCAATTTGGTTTTATTCCCATAAGTTAAAAAAGTATCCATTTGTAGGTGTAATTTCTGCTACTGTATTAACGGTTTTACCTTTTTTTGCAGTTTTTGTTTATTATGGCAATTTTTCTAAAATAATTTTTGTTCATGCAAGTTTCTTGTTTTTAGTAATAATGGTTAGAGAATTAATTAAAGATTTACAAAACATAAAAGGGGCAATTGTAAACAATTACCAAACTTTTCCTATTGTTTATGGAGAAAAAAAGACAAAACAAGTTTCTGTTTTACTGTTGTTTTTCACAATAATACCAATAGCTATTCTATTTAGCTACCCTGCATTAAGCCACATGCGTTATTATTTCTATTTTGCATTGTTTATTTTAATGTTTGTAGGTTTCTTCCTTTGGAAATCTAAAACAAGAAACCATTATAGAATACTACACAACGTTTTAAAAATCTTATTATTTTTAGGTGTTTTATGTTTAATTTTTATTGATACTTCACTATTATTAGATAAAGTGATTAATAGATTGAACTAGAATTCAAGAATATAACTACCTTTGCAAAAATTTTTATAATGAATTCAAATAAAAACTCGTCGAGAGGACGACAAGAAGGTAAAAAAAGTACTCCTCTAAGTAGAAAGAAATCTCCAACTAATAAAAAGAGTACTACTCCTTTAAGTAGAAAAAGTCCGGCTAAGACTTTTTCTAAAATAAAAGAAGCTCCAAAATCTGATGCTTCATCAGGAATCCGTTTAAATAAATATATTGCCAATTCTGGTGTTTGTTCTCGTAGAGAAGCAGATACATATATAGAACATGGTAGTGTAGAAGTAAATGGGAAGTTGGTTACAGAAATGGGGTACAAAGTACAACCAGATGATGTTGTTCGTTTTGATGGAACAAGTATTACACCAGAACAAAAAAGATACATCTTATTAAATAAGCCTAAAAATTACATTACTACTATGGATGATGATCGTGGTAGAAAAACAGTAATGGAATTAATAGCAAATGCTTCTAAAGAAAGAATATATCCTGTAGGACGTTTAGATAGAAATACAACTGGTTTGTTGTTGTTTACTAATGATGGTGATTTAGCTAAAAAGTTAACGCATCCAAAACATAACGTACGTAAATTATATCACGCTTCTTTAGATAAGAAATTAGAATTAAGAGATCTAGAGAAATTACGTGGAGAAGTAATTATTGAAGGAAAAAAAGTCTTTATTGATGCAGTTTCTTATGTAGATGGGCAACCAAAATCTGAAATTGGAATTGAAATTCATTCTGGTAGAAACAGAATTGTACGTAAGATTTTTGAACACGTAGGTTACAAAGTAAACAAATTAGATAGAGTTATTTTTTCTGAATTAACTAAGAAAAATTTACCGAGAGGAAGATGGAGAGAGTTAACTAATCAAGAATTGAATAATCTTCAAATGTTGAAATAATATTCTTTTAAATCATATAATTTAAAACCTTTTAGAATTAAACTTCTAAAAGGTTTTTTTGTGCGTTTAAAACAATAAAATCTACTAATCTGGCAGCTAAATTTGCTGTGTGTTCATCAATATCTAAATCTGGGTTTAATTCTGCAATATCACAAGAAATTACTTTTTTACTTAGGAATAAAAATTCTAATACTTTGTATACAAAGTTTGGTGTAAAACCAAGAGGAGAAGGAGCACTAACACCAGGAGCATAAGCAGATGAAAAACCATCTAAATCTATTGTTATGTATAGATAATCTACCTTTTTAATAAATGTTTCTAATTTGGTCTTTAAATCTTCTGTAAATGTTTCACAATGAAAACTAGACACATAAGAAACATTATTTTTTGATGCAATTTTAAATAATTCTTTAGTGTTAGACTGTTGTTGAATTCCAATTGCAAAATAAGCTGCAGAACTGTTTTCTGATAAAATTTGATTAAAAGGAGTTCCTGAATTTGGTTGTGTTTCTACTTTTCTTAAATCGAAATGTGCATCAAAATTTATGATACCTATTTTATTTTTTGAAGACTCTTTTAAAGTGTCTTTTATTCCGTTAAAACTAGCATAAGCAATATCATGCCCTCCACCAATTGCAATAGGTAAAACGTTATTAGAAATTAATTTTGAAATAATTTTTGAAAGTGCTTTTTGACAATCTTCTAAATGATTATCAACACAAATTATATCACCAAAATCTGTAATTCTCTTGTTGTTAAAATGAATAGGCAGTTTTCCTAGTTTGCTTCTAACGCTTTTTGGTCCTTTTCTAGCACCAATTCTCCCTTGATTTCTTTTAACGCCTTCATCACAAACATAGCCAATTAAACCAATATTAGTTTTATTTTGAATAAGAGAATTTTCAATATTAGCAGCTAAAATTTTTTGATACCAATATTCATTTTCAAGAGCAGTTTTTCTACCAAAATAATTATTTAAATTACCAGCTTTGTAAGCAACTATTAAATCCTTAAAAAATTCCATTTTTATGCTTTTTTAATTTCTATTCCTTTTAAAAAAACTTTTTCAATACAATGTTTACCAAAAGAATAAGGAATGAAATTGTATGAATTTATTTTTTCAGTTAAAATTAGATTTGCTAGTTTTCCTTTAGTTATAGAACCAACTTTTTCTAGTGAATTCATTGCATAAGCTCCGTTAATTGTAGCTGCATTTATAACTTCTTCGGGTGTCATTTTCATTTTTATACAAGCTGTAGAAACCACAAAGTTCATGTTTCCAGAAGGTGTAGAACCAGGATTATAATCTGTAGCTAAGG
>CAXBIR010000098.1:0-9039 GCA_963975825.1 uncultured Polaribacter sp. | reverse complement strand
GTTCATGAAAAGTGGGGTGTTAATACAGGAATTCTCTCAGGAGATGCAATGCTAATTTTAGCGTATCAATATTTTGAGAATTATGAACCTATAGTCTTTCAAAAATTAGCAAAATTATTTGGAAAAACAGCATTAGAGGTTTGCGATGGACAACAACTAGACGTAGATTTTGAAACCAGAAATGATGTAACAATACCAGAATATATTAATATGATTCGCTTAAAAACATCTGTCTTAGTTGCAGCTGCTTTAAAAATGGGAGCAATTGTTGCTGAAACAAATGATGAAAATGCAAATTTAATTTACGATTTTGGTTTAAATTTAGGTTTGGCTTTTCAATTACAAGATGATTATTTAGACACTTTTGGAGATCCAGAAACTTTTGGTAAACAAGTAGGAGGGGATATAATAGAAAATAAAAAGACTTATTTGTATTTAAAAGCATTAGAAATTTCTAATGAAGAAGATAAAGGTAAGTTAGAATATTTTTATAGAAACAAGTTAAATGAGAACTCTGTGAAGATTGCAGAGGTAAGAAGAATCTTCGAATTAAACGATATTCCTCTTTTAATTAAGGAAGAAATAGAAAATTATACAGAAAAAGCGTTTAATACTTTGTCTAAAATGAGTATTAAAGATGCAGATAAACAAGGACTTAAAGACTTTGGTTTATGGTTAATGAATAGGTCTGTTTAACTTTTTTTCTTTTTTTTGTATTATTATTTAAAATAAATAGTACATTTGCACCCAATAAATTTGGTCCCATAGCTCAGTTGGTTAGAGCACCTGACTCATAATCAGGTGGTCCTTGGTTCGAGCCCAAGTGGGACCACTTTATTTTTTCATGCAAGTATCAGATTAAAATGATATATTTGTAATCTAATTAAATTTCAAAATTTTAATCTGGGGGGATATAAAATGAAGAAAATAAAACTTATAGTACTTTTTACAGTACTACTTTTTGCTCAAAGCGTTCTCGGTCAAATTGTACCGCCGCCAATACCACCACCACCACCACCTGGTTTACCAGTTGATGGAGGCATCATTTTCCTTTTAATTTCTGGATTAATTTATGGTATTAGAACCTTAAGAAAATAAAATTCTTATTTCTTATATAATCTACTAACGTATTTTCCAATTACATCAAATTCTAAATTAACTTCATCATTTATAGATAAGTTCTTAAATGAAGTGTTGTTATATGTGTATGGTATAATAGCCACACTAAATGAATCGTCTTCAGAATTAATTACTGTTAAGCTTACTCCATTTATAGTAATAGAACCTTTCTCTATTGTAATATTGTTCTTTTCAGAATTATATTGAAAAGTAAAAACTGTACTTCCGTTTTGATTTTCAATATTTGTACAAATACCTGTTTCATCAACATGGCCCTGTACTATATGACCGTCTAATCTATCGCCAAGTTTCATAGCGCGTTCTAAATTAACAGATACAGCTTCTTTTAAACTACCAATATTGGTTTTGTCTAAAGTTTCTTTTATAGCTGTTACTGTATATTCGTCATTTTTAATACCAACTACAGTTAAACAAACACCATTATGTGCAACACTTTGGTCAATTTTAAGTTCATTTGTAATAGAACTTTTAATTGTTAAGTGAAGATTATCTTGTTCTTTAACTAAGTTTGTAATTATACCAAGTGTTTCAATTATTCCCGTAAACATTTCCCTAAATTTTAGTTACTTTTGTAGGATATCAAAATTAAGAATATTACAAGAGTTATGGCTGATAAAACTGATAAAATAATTGTTGGAATTTCAATAGGAGATTTAAACGGAATAGGAATAGAAGTTATTTTAAAAACTTTTGAAGATAAAAGAATGTTAGATTTCTGTACACCTGTCTTATTTGGTGCTATGAAAGTAATTTCTTATCATAAAAAAGCATTAAACCTAGAGCTTCCTGTTCATGGTATTGCTTCTATTAGTCAAATAAACCATTCTAAAGTAAATGTTTTAAATATTTGGAAAGAGGATGTTGCTGTTGAATTAGGTAAAGCTACCAAGATTTCTGGGGAATATGCTGCAAAATCTTTAGAAGCAGCAGTTAGTCATTTAAAAGAAAATAAAATAGATGTTTTATTAACAGCACCTATTAATAAAGAAACAATACAGTCTGATAAATTCACCTTTCCAGGGCATACAGAATACTTAGAAGCTAATTTAGAAGGAAAAAGTTTAATGATTTTAATGACAGATCAACTAAGAATTGGTTTAATTACAGGTCATATTCCAATTTCTAAAGTTGCTGAAGCAATTACTCCTGAGGTTATTAAAGAAAAAGTAAATACAATGTATATGTCATTAAAAACAGATTTTGGCATTACAAAACCTAAAATTGCAGTTTTAGGACTAAATCCTCATTGTGGAGATAATGGTGTAATTGGTAAAGAAGATGATGATGTAATTAGGCCAACAATAGCAGAAATTCAAGAATCTGGTAAGTTGGTTTTTGGGCCTTATGCAGCAGATGGTTTCTTTGGTTCAGAAACATATAAGCAGTTCGATGGCGTTTTAGCAACCTATCATGATCAAGGTTTAGCTCCTTTTAAGGCTTTATCTTTTGGAAATGGGGTTAATTTTACCGCAGGATTAAATGAAATTAGAACATCACCAGATCATGGAACTGGTTTTGATATCGCAGGTAAAAATAAGGCAAACCCTTCATCATTTAAGGAAGCGCTGTTTTCTGCATTACAGATTTTTAAAACTAGAAACGAGTATAAAGAGCTTGTTAAAAACCCGCTTTTAGTGAAGCGTTAAAAATAAAATTCTTTTTTTGAAAGAAAAGAGTGTATCATAACAATTTTTTATATCTTTGCCCGCTCAATTGATGTTTGATAATGAAAGACTTGAAACAATTCAACATACCGTTTGTAGGATTAAAGGAAGGTAAGCATTTGTTTGAATATGCTATTGACAATACGTTCTTTGAGTTATATGATTATAGTGATTTTGAAAAATCTTCTATAAATGTTACTTTAGAGTTTGTGAAAAAAAGCACTTTATTTGAGCTTATTTTTACAGCCTCAGGAACCGTAAATGTTCCTTGTGATGTTACTAATGAATATTTTGATCTTGAAATTGAATCAACTTTACCGTTGGTTGTAAAATTTGGGCCAGAATATAATGATGAAAATGAAGATATTTTAATTTTGCCACATGAAGTATACCAATTTAGTGTAGCGCAATTTATTTATGAAATGATTGTGTTATCAGTTCCAAATAAAAGAGTACATCCAAAAGTATTAGATGGTACTATGGAATCTGAAGCATTTAGTAAGTTAAAAGAATTAGAGATAAAAGAAGTAAAAACTGTTGAAACAACAGACCCAAGATGGGATAAATTAAAGAATTTAATAACAGAAAAAAAGACATAAAATGGCACATCCTAAGAGAAAAATATCGAAAACTAGAAGAGATAAAAGGAGAACGCATTATAAGGCATCTTATCAGCAGATTGCTACTGACCCTACAACAGGTGAAGCACACTTATATCACAGAGCTCACTGGCATGAAGGTAAACTTTATTACAGAGGTCAAATAGTGTTAGAATCTGCAGCTGCAGAAGCATAGAAAATTTTTATTTTGTAAAAAAAACCCTCGATTTCGAGGGTTTTTTTGCGTTTTTATATGAAATTTCATCGTTTTTGGTAATTTTTATCATAAAAAGTGAAATAAATTTCATTACTTTGAAATTCCTTAACATTGGGATAATAAACTAATATTATGACAAAAATAACTGCAGCAATTTCAGCAGTAGGGAAGTATGTTCCTGAATATGTTCTAACAAATAAAGAGTTAGAAACCTATGTAGAGACGAATGATGAATGGATAACTTCCAGAACGGGTATAAAAGAAAGAAGAATTTTAAAAGGTGAAGGCTTAGGTACTTCTTATATGGCTATTAAAGCCTCGGAAGACCTAATTAAGAAGTCTAACCTAGACCCAAAAGAAATAGATTTGGTTATTGTTGCAACAGCAACACCAGATTTACCAGTTGCTTGTACTGCTGCTTATGTGGCTACAGAAATTGGTGCAACAAATGCTTTTGGTTACGATTTACAAGCAGCGTGTTCTAGTTTTTTATACGGTATGTCTACAGCAACTAGTTATATAGAATCTGGTAGATACAAAAAAGTACTTTTAATAGGAGCAGATAAAATGTCTTCTATTATAGATTATTCTGATAGAGCAACTTGTATTATTTTTGGTGATGGAGCAGGAGCTGTTTTAATTGAACCAAATAACGAAGGTTTAGGCTTACAAGATGAATATTTAAGAAGCGATGGTATTGGTAGAGATTTTCTTAGAATTGAAGCTGGAGGTTCTCAAATGCCTACCACGCAAGAAACTCTAGATGCTAAAAAACATTTTGTTTATCAAGAAGGAAAAACTGTTTTTAAATATGCCGTTTCTAATATGGCAGATGTAGCAGAAAAAATGTTAACTAGAAATAACTTAACAGAACCAGACATACAATGGTTAGTTGCACATCAAGCTAATAAAAGGATTATAGAAGCAACTGCAAAAAGAGTTGGTGTTTCTGCAGAAAAAGTAATGATGAATATTCATAGATATGGTAATACAACATCTGCAACTTTACCTTTGTTATTAGCAGACTATGAAAGTCAATTAAAAAAAGGAGATAATTTAATTTTTGCTGCATTTGGTGGTGGTTTCACATGGGGAGCTGCTTACTTAAAATGGGCTTATAACTCATAAATATAACAACTAAACAATAAGAAAAATGGATATTAAAGAAATTCAAAATCTTATAAAATTTGTAGCTAAATCTGGCGCTAGCGAGGTAAAGTTAGAAATGGAAGATGTAAAAATTACAATAAGAACTGGTTCAGAAAAAACAGAAACAACTATTGTACAAGCTGCACCAATGCAAGGTATGCCTCATATGGCAGCACCTATGGCTGCTGCACCAGTAGCTCCTGCAGATCAGCCAGTTGCTGTAAGTTCTGTAGATGAAGATTCTAAATTTATAACTATTAAGTCTCCAATTATTGGTACTTTTTATAGAAAGCCTTCTCCAGATAAACCAAATTTTGCCGAAGTAGGTACAGAAGTTAGCGTTGGTGATACTGTTTGTGTTATTGAAGCAATGAAATTATTTAACGAGATTGAATCTGAAATTTCAGGTAAAATTGTTAAAGTTTTAGTTGATGATTCTTCTCCGGTAGAATTTGATCAACCATTATTCTTGGTAGATCCATCATAGTTAAATTAGAAATTAGAACTAGATATTAGAAGATTATCCTCTTATATTATCTAAAGAAAAATCTAAAAGTCTAAAATCTAAAAATAAACAAGATGTTTAAAAAAATATTAATTGCCAATAGAGGTGAGATAGCATTACGTGTTATTAGAACCTGTAGAGAAATGGGTATTAAAACTGTGGCTGTATATTCTACAGCAGATGCAGAAAGTTTACACGTTAGATTTGCAGATGAAGCTGTTTGTATTGGTCCTGCTCAAAGTTCAGAGTCTTACTTAAAAATGTCTAATATAATTGCCGCTGCAGAAATTACAAATGCAGATGCAATTCACCCAGGTTATGGTTTTTTATCTGAAAATGCAAAGTTTTCTAATTTATGTGAAGAGCATAATATTAAGTTTATTGGAGCAACAGGTAGAATGATAGATCAAATGGGAGATAAAGCAAATGCTAAATCTACTATGATAGAAGCTGGGGTACCTTGTGTACCAGGTTCTGAAGGTGTTATTGTTAGTTTTGAAGAATGTGAGAAAATAGCAGTAGAAACAGGTTATCCTGTTATGCTTAAAGCTTCTGCTGGTGGTGGTGGTAAAGGTATGCGTGCTGTTTGGAAACCTGAAGATTTAAAAGATGCTTGGGATTCTGCAAGACAAGAATCTAAAGCAGCATTTGGTAATGATGATATGTATATGGAAAAGCTTATTGAAGAGCCAAGACATATAGAAATTCAGATTGTTGGAGATTCTTTTGGTAAAGCATGTCATTTATCGGAAAGAGATTGTTCTGTACAAAGACGTCACCAAAAGTTAACAGAAGAAACTCCTTCTCCTTTCATGACAGATGAATTAAGAGAAAAAATGGGTAATGCTGCTGTTAAAGCTGCAGAATTTATTAAATATGAAGGAGCAGGAACTGTAGAGTTTTTGGTAGATAAGCACAGAAATTTCTTCTTTATGGAGATGAATACTCGTATTCAAGTAGAGCACCCAATTACTGAAGAAGTTGTAAACTACGATTTAATTAGAGAGCAAATTTTAGTAGCTGCTGGTGTACCAATTTCTGGTAAAAACTACTATCCTAAAATGCATTCTATAGAATGTAGAATTAATGCAGAAGATCCTCATAACAATTTTAGACCAGCTCCAGGTAAAATTACTACTTTTCATGCTCCAGGAGGCCATGGAATTAGAATAGATACACATGTGTATGCTGGGTATATGATTCCACCAAACTACGATTCTATGATTGCTAAATTAATTACTACTGCTCAAACAAGAGAAGAGGCAATTAATAAAATGAAGCGAGCATTAGATGAGTTTGTAATTGAAGGTATTAAAACAACGATACCTTTTCACAGACAGTTAATGGATCATCCAGATTATGTTTCAGGAAATTATACAACTAAATTTATGGAAGATTTTGTAATGAAATAAATCAATAAAATTAGAATAAATAATAAAGTAAAATAGAGAATACAGTTTGTATTCTCTATTTTTTTTACCTTTAGGCTAAATTATAGCAATATGAAAATTGATGGTATCGATAAAATAATTATTAGAACTTTAGTAAAAGATGCTAGAACTCCTATATTAAGTATTGCAAGAGAAGTTGGTATTTCTGGGGCTGCTATTCATCAAAGATTAAAGAAGCTTGAGAAATCTAAATTAATTCAAGGATATAATATGGTTATTAATCCAAAATCTTTAGGATATACAACTACTGCCTTTGTTGGTGTTTATATAGATTCTTCAAGCCAATTATCATCAACAATAAAAAGATTAAAAGAAATACCAGAAGTTGTAGAAAGCCATTATACAACAGGTAATTATGCTATTTTAGTAAAGGTTTTATGTAAGGATAATGAGAGTTTAATGCGTATTCTAAATGATAAAATACAACCTATAAATAGTATTTTAAGAACAGAAACTTTTATTTCTTTAGATCAACAAATAAAAAGGCAAATTAATATTTAAGATATTGGAAACACCAAATTTAGATTATTTAAAACAGATTTCTGGGGGAGATACAGATTTTGAAAATACAATGTTAAACATGCTAAAGTTAGAATTTCCGAAAGAATTAAATCTTTTGAAAAGTAACTTTAATGATAACAATTTTATGGATATTTCATTAGATATTCATAAAATAAAGCATAAAATAGGTATGCTAGGTATGCCTAAAAGTTTAGACCTTGCATCTATCTGTGAAAAGAACATTAAAGAAGGTAACACAGAACAATATAAAGAACTAACATTAGTTTTAGACAGAATTAATGTATATTTAAAAAATAAATAGTACCCAATTACAATATGAATTGTATAATTATTGATGATGATGCTTCTGCTAGATTAATTATTAAGCAGTTGTGTAAAAATACAGAATTAGTGGTTAAAGAAGAGTTTTCTTCGGCAATAGAAGCTATAAAATATTTAAATTCTAATAGTATAGATGTTGCATTTTTAGACATACATATGCCTACTTTTTCTGGTTTCGATTTTATAAAAACCTTAAAAAAACCTCTTAAAGTTATTTTAACTACTTCAGATAAAAACTTCGCATTAGAGGCTTTTGAGTTTGATTGCGTAGTAGATTACTTGCTAAAACCTATAGGTGTAGATCGTTTTAAAAAATCTATAGATAAACTGTATAGCTTATCTTCCACAAAAACTATTATAGAAGAACAGGAAGAAACAACACAAAATAATGATTTTATTTTTGTGAATGTAGATAAACGTTTGGTTAAGATTAATATTCCAGAGATTTTATTAATTGAAGCGAGAGGAGACTATATCAGTATTAGAACAGATAAGAAAAGTTATGTAGTACATTCTACGTTAAAAAAAATAGATAAAAAACTACCCAATAATTTATTCTTAAGAATTCATAGATCTTATATCATAAATACTTCAGAAATAATAGATATAGAAGATAATAGTGTTTTAATTAAAAAACACGTAATTCCTATCAGTAGATCTCATAAAACAGAATTAATGAAAAGGTTAAATCTTTTATAAACTACTTATCTAATAGAATAAACCATTCACCGATAATAAACTATCTTTTAACGAAAATAAATATCCAAGACCCTATTACAGAGTATCTTTGAAGTGTATTTAGAGGTAGATACAATTTTCATAATAATAGTTGAGTTATAAATCATAGTGAAATACAATTGTAGGTTGGGGGACTTATTAATTGTGAAAGAATGAAGCCAAAATTAATTTTTTGGCTTTTTTTTGCCTTTATTTTTAAATTAAACCTTTAAGCTTCTTTGATTTAAAATTAGTTGTTACTCTTAAAATGATTATTAAAGTCTTTTAAATAATCTCTATATTTTCAAAAATTCCCTTTTCCATAACATAGCACCAATGTCAAGAAGAATAACCAATACTAATAATTATTGATTTGTTTTGCTTTCTAGCGATAACCAAAGTTTCATTATTCTAAGTATACGAGTTTACAAGGGTTAAGACAATGTTGTAATAAGTGGGGTATTTTCAGTAAGTAAACTGTTAGTGTATAAATAGCTTTCTTTAGTTTGTTTATCAGAATCCTTGCAATTAAAAAGAAAAATAAAAAAAGATAAATTTTCATTATAAACATAAAAGTATTTTTTTATGAATCTATTAATAGTAAAAAACAATTTTATAAAAACTAAAAAATGGAATTTTCCTTTATTTATAATAGGTTAGGAAAAAGTTTGTTTTAAATCGAGGTTAAAATAAAGCCATAAAAAAAACCGTAACAAATAAATGTTACGGTTTTAGTACTGAAGGCGGGACTTGA
>CAXBIR010000097.1:0-9859 GCA_963975825.1 uncultured Polaribacter sp. | reverse complement strand
TGGTTTTCCTGGTTGGCATTTAGAATGTTCTGTAATGAGTACAAAATATTTAGGAGAAAGTTTTGATATTCATGGAGGAGGAATGGATTTAAAATTTCCTCATCACGAATGTGAAATTGCACAATCTAAAACTTGTAGTGGGGTAAAACCTGTAAATTATTGGATGCACACAAATATGCTTTCTTTAAATAGTCAAAGAATGGCAAAATCTACAGGAAATTTTATTTTACCAAATGAAATTTTAACAGGAGAAAACAATCTTTTACCAAAAGCATTTTCTGCAAGTGTAGTTCGTTTCTTTAACATGCAAGCAAATTATAGAAGTATTCTAGATTTTTCTGGAGATGCTTTAGAGGCTTCAGAAAAAGGACATGCTAAATTAATGGAAGCTGTAAACTTTTTAGACAAAATTGAAGGAAGTAAAACGTCTACATTTAATGTTAAAGAATGGAAAGCTACTTGTTATGCTGCCATGAACGACGATTTTAATACACCAATTTTAATTTCTCATTTATTTGAAGCTGTAAAAGTTATCAATCAAATAAAAGAACAAAAAGCAAGTTTAACTTTAGAAGATCTAGAAGATTTTAAAGAAACAATAAACGCTTTTGTTTTTGATGTTTTAGGATTAATGAATGAAAATTCTCAAGACAATTCAGAAAAAATAAACGGAGTTGTAGAGTTGCTAATTAAATTGAGAAAAGAAGCAAGAGAAAATAAAGATTGGGCTTTGTCGGATCAAATTAGAGACGAGTTAATTGCTTTGGGAATTCAGTTAAAAGATGGTAAAGATGGTACAACTTTTTCTATAAATTAAATTGAAGAAAATACTATCATATCCATTTATTTTGTTGGTTCGTTTTTATCAAACCGCAATTTCACCATTTACACCAGCAACATGTAGATATAGCCCTACGTGTTCACATTACACAATAGAGGCATTGCAAAAGCACGGTTTGTTTTCTGGTGGTTGGTTGGCAATAAAAAGAATATTTAGTTGTCATCCTTGGGGCGGAAGTGGTTATGATCCTGTTCCAGAAAAGAAAGAAAATTTAAAATAGTCATTACTTATTAGAAATGTAAAGTAATCTAAACTTTAGTTAAAGATTATTATTCTAGATTTACAATGACAAAAAAATATAAAATATATGAGTTTTTTAGCAATAGAATGGAATCCTTCATTAGGAATAGATTTAGGTTTTTTCGTAATTCGTTGGTATAGTTTAATGTTTGTAGCGGCTTTTTTATTAGGGCTACGTTTCATGAAAAAAATTTATATAGAAGATAAGATTCCTGTAGAAAAAATGGATCCATTATTTATGTACGTTTTTCTTTCTATGTTAATAGGAATGCGTTTAGGAGATGTATTTTTTTATAGTTGGGATTATTATCAAAATAACTTACTAGAAATATTTTTACCATTTAAAAAATCTGCAGAAGGCTGGAAATTTACAGGTTTTACAGGTTTTGCAAGTCATGGTGCTGCCATTGGTATTCCTATTGCAATGTATTTTTATGCTAAAAAACATTTAAATAAACCTTGGTTATTTATCTTAGATAGATTGGCTATTATGGTTGCTTTGGCAGGGTTTTTTATTCGTTTTGGTAATTTCTTTAACTCAGAAATTTACGGAAAAGAAACAGGTTCTAGTTTTGGTGTTATTTTTAAAGCAGCAGGAGAAACTGCAGCAAGACATCCTACGCAATTATATGAAGCTTTTAGTTACTTAGCTTTATTCTTTGTAATGTGGCATTTATATTGGAAAACAAATAAAAAACAACATACAGGTTTTCTTTTTGGTTTGTTTATGGTAGTTTTGTGGTCTTTACGTTTTGTAATAGAATTTTTAAAAGAACCACAAGTAGAAATTAGAGGAGAAGAATGGCTTTTTAGTCCTTTAAATACAGGGCAAGTATTAAGTATTCCTCTAGTTTTAATTGGTGTTTGGTTAATGTTGAGAAAATCAAAAAAAGAAGCTTAGATTTTTTATGGAAAAATTAAAACAACGCTGGAATATAGATAGTAATTGGGCTATAGTAGCTATATTTATAGTTTTTGCAATTAATGGTTCTTTTGCTTCTTGGGTAGCAAAACCCCTTACCGCTTTTTTAGGTCTAGATAAAGAAACAGTTTCTGGGTTTATTTATTGGCCTTTAAGAATCTTGCTTATATTTCCTATTTATCAATTAACTTTACCAATTGTTGGTTGGTTATTTGGTCAATTTAAGTTTTTTTGGGCTTTCGAAAAAAAGTTTTTAACCAGATTAGGTTTGGGTTTTTTATTCAAAACTGAAGATTAATTTTCTATTAACTCTTCATTTTTTCTTTTATTAATTACGTAGCTATAAACCCACATAATTGTAAATGTAGGTATAACGTCTAAAGGAAGAATTTCTTCTAAAAAAGAGACAATACCTGCAACTTTACCTTCTTTTCCTTTATACATTTTTGTCATTATATAAGCAGAAAGTGGTGCCCAAATAAAATCGAAAGGAAGAAAAGGAATGAAACCAATAGCATCTAAAACAATACTAGCAGCTAATTTTTTATATTTATTACTCATATCTTATACTATTCAAAATTCTTGCCAAAATACTAATTTCGTCGAGAATTCAATATTTTAATTAAAAATACGCTTTTCAGGTGAAATTTAATCAATTTAAAAATAAAATAGATTCGCTTAAAACCAGAAAATTAGGTGGTTTAAATGCTCAGTTTAAATTAGCGCCAGAACTTCGCTTAAAATATGATGCCGATAAAATAAAAGCTAATAATCCTAGAAAAGCTGCTGTTTTAGCCTTGTTTTATCCGAATGAAAACGAAGAAACAACCTTTATTTTAACAGAAAGAGCAAGTTATAAAGGCACGCATTCTGCACAAATAAGTTTTCCTGGTGGTAAACTAGATAAAATAGACAATAACCTAGAAGAAACTGCTTTAAGAGAAGCTTTTGAAGAAGTAGGTGTTTTGTCTAATAATGTAGAAGTTATTAGAGAATTAACAGACGTTTATATACCGCCAAGTAATTTTTTAGCAACACCTTTTATTGGTTTTATTGAAGAAAAACCTGTTTTTGTTACCAATTATGAAGTTGAAACTACAATTGAGGTATTATTAGACGACTTATTAAATGAAAGCTCTTTAACTACTGTAAATTTAACTACTTCTTACATGCGTAATGCAGATGTACCTTGCTTTAAACTAAATGGTTACATTGTTTGGGGTGCAACTGCAATGATGTTATCTGAAATTAAAGAACTTCTAAAGTATTAAATTTTGTGTTTAGTTTTGTAAATTTGTTATTAACCAAGTATTAAAAAAGAATTAAAATGCCTTTATTTAAAAGAAATCCTTTTGGTCATATTTTATTTTTGAAAAAAATGATTATTAGAATCTTTGGGTTAATTTCTCATGGAAGATACCGTAAATTTAATAGTTTACAGATAGAAGGTTCTGAGATTTTAAGAAATTTACCAGACAATAATGTTTTATTTATTTCCAATCATCAAACATATTTTGCAGATGTTGCAGCTATGTTTCATGTTTTTAACGCTGCCTTAAGTGGTAGAGACGATTCTATTAAAAATGTTGGTTATATCTGGCATCCTAAATTAAATATTTATTTTGTTGCAGCTGGTGAAACCATGAAATCTGGTTTGTTACCAAAAATATTTGCTTATGCAGGTTCTGTTTCTATAGATAGAACTTGGCGAAGTGCAGGTAAAAATGTAAACAGACAAGTTAAAAATTCTGATATTTCTAATATTCAAAAAGCCATAAAAGATGGTTGGGTAATTACATTTCCACAAGGTACAACAACACCTTTTAAACCAATTAGAAGAGGAACAGCACACATTATTAAAACATGTAAACCTGTTGTAGTACCAATAGTTATAGATGGTTTTAGACGTTCTTTTGATAAAAAAGGATTAAGTATAAAGAAACGTAACGTTTTACAATCTATGGTTATTAAAGAACCTTTAGAAATAGATTACGATAATGAAAGTGTTGCAGATATTGTTACAAAAATTGAGTTTGCAATAGAACAACACCCTTCTTTCCTAAAAGTTTTATCTGTAAAAGAAATAGAAGAACTTACTAAAGAAGAAGAGGAGTTGAATAAAAAACGAGAATTCTGGGGTTCTTAATTTTTCTTCTTTTTTAAATCAAATATTTTAACTTCAATTCCTACAAAAAAACTATATCTATACGTTAAGTCGTCATAAATATATTCTAAATCTGTTCTTTGTGTTAGTTGGTTTAAAACACTTAGTCTTACTGTGTCGCTAATAAAATAATCTAACTGCAATGCAGCAGACCAACTAAAAAGGTTTTTATTTTGTCTATTAATATAGCCAGCTCCAATAGAAGGTGTTGCGTGTAAATTATAGTTGTCAAAAACATCCATAAAAGTAAATCCTGCAAATGCTCCAAGTCTAGTGTATTGATCTTTTAATCTGGCATTTTCAATTTCTAATCCATAAATAACGTAACCTAAATTGTTTTCTTTAAGTTCATGTTTTGCACGAACTAAGAAATTTAGTGTTCCTGCTTTATTTCCTAAATCATCACCAAAGGCTAATAATTTAAAATCTTGATGTGCAGATAGTGTTATAGAATTTTGTGCATTAACATAAATACTGCTTATAGCAAGTAGTATGAAAAAAAGGGGGAATTTTTTCATTTTGTTTTTTTATTAAAGATAACATTTTTTTTGAAGAGACCTTGCTGAAGGAGAATATTATTTAAGATTTATTTAATTTAATGCTTCTTTTAAAATTGTAATTGGGTGTTTTGCTATTCGTTTTGTCCCATCAAAAATTTGATGTCTACAACTTGTACCTGCAGCAACAATTTCTGTATCTTTTGGTGTATTTCTTACTTTAGGAAATAAAGTATCCTCACCAACTTGCATAGAAATATTATAATGTTCTTTCTCATAACCAAAAGAACCTGCCATACCACAACAACCAGAATTTATAATTGTTACAGAATAATTTGTTGGAATATTTAAAATTTGAAAACTAGCATGTGTACCTGATAATGCTTTTTGATGACAATGCCCATGTATTTTTAAAGTCTTAGGATTTGAAGTGAAAACAGCAGTATCTAAATTTCCTTTTTCTACTTCTTTTGCCAAAAATTCTTCAAAAGTAAATACATTTTCTGCAATTTTTTCTGCGGATGCTTTATCGTCTGCTAAACGAATATATTCATCTCTAAAAGTTAAAATAGCAGAAGGTTCTATTCCTATTAAAGGTGTTTCTGCAGTAATAATATCTTTAAATATTTTTACATTCAAATTGCAAATAATTTTTGCTTGTTTTAAAAAACCTTTAGAAATAAAACTTCTACCAGATTCTTCATGGTTTATAATTTGTAAATTATAACCTAATTTTTCAAGTAAATAGAAAGCATCTTTACCAATTTCTACATCATAAAAGTTGGTAAATTCATCACAAAATAAGTAAACCGTTTTTTTGTTATTAGATTTTGGTTGTTTTTTGTACCAGTTTTTTAATGTTTTAGGTGCTAATTTAGGAACCGATCTTTGTTGCGCAACGCCCATTATAGATTTTGCGAAAGGTGTATTTAATATCGCGTTTGTAAGAGCAGGAGCAATGCTACCTAATTTATTATACTTAACATTTTCTGCAAATAATTTGCTTCTAAAAGAATAACCATTTGTTTCTTGATATTGGTATAAGAACTCTGCTTTCATAGTTGCAATGTCTACATTACTTGGGCATTCTGTAGCGCAAGCCTTACAACTTAAACATAGATCGAAAACTTGTTTTAATTCTTTATGATTAAATTTATTTTTTTCATTAGAATTTGTTAAAAATTCTCGTAATGTATTAGCTCTAGCTCTTGTAGTATCTTTTTCATCTTTTGTAGCTCTGTAACTTGGACACATGGTTCCACCAGCTTCTACAGGTTTTCTGCAATCTCCAGAACCGTTACACTTTTCTGCTAACTTTAAAATACCTTCGCTATCAGAAAAATCTTGAATTGTTTCTATTTTTGGTTCAACTCTATCAATTTTATATCGCAAGTTTTCATCCATAGAAAAAGCATCTGTTATTTTTCCTTGGTTAAAAATATTGTTAGGATCAAAAGCTTTTTTTAGTCTTCTTAATAATTGATAATTTTTATCACCAATCATTAAAGGAATAAATTCTGCACGCACAATTCCATCTCCATGCTCGCCAGAAAAAGAACCTTTGTACTTTTTTACTAACTCTGCAGTTTCTGTTGTAATTTTTCTAAATAAAACAACGTCTTCTTTTTTTTTTAAATTTAAAATTGGTCTTAAATGTAATTCTCCTGCACCTGCATGTGCGTAATACACCGCGTTTTGCTGGTATTTATCCATTATTTGTGTAAACTCTACAATATAATTGGGTAAATCTTCTAAAGCTACTGCAGTATCTTCTATACAAGCAACAGCTTTCATATCTCCAATCATGTTTCCTAAAGCACCTAAACCTGCTTTTCTTAAATAATGCACTTTGGCAATATCGTTACCATATACTTTTGGGTGATGATAACCGAAATTATTTTTTTCTAAATCTGTAATTAAATTATCTGCTAAAACTTCTGCTTCTTCAATAGTATTTGCAGAAACTTCTAACATTAAGACAGCCTCTGGGTCTCCTTGTAAAAAGAAACGATTTTTTGCTAAATCCCTATTGTTTTTTGTACAATCTAAAATGGTTTTATCCATTAATTCGCAATTATACAAATTATGTTTCATTGCGGTTACAGTAGCAACTAAGCTCTCGTTAATACTTGTAAAATGGGTACAAACCATTATACTTTCTTTTGGCGGTAACTGGTCTAATTGCAATGTAATTGTTGTAGAAAAAGCTAAAGTACCTTCGCTACCAGATAAAAATTTAGCAACATTTATGGTTTTAGAATTTCCACCAAATAAATCTGATGTTAAAAATTCATCTACAGCATACCCTGTGTTTCTTCTATGAATAGTTTCTTTAGGAAACTCATTTTTAATTTCTTGCTGATTTGCTTCTAAAGAAAGTTCTTTAAAAATAGCAGTATATATTTTACCTTCCTGCGTATTTTCTTTAGATTTCACTATAAATTCTGCAGAAGTAATTTCTTTAAATGTTGCTGTAGAACCATCGCTTAAAATAGCTTCTATTTCTAAAACTTTATCTCTTGTTACACCGTATTTGATAGAAGTACTACCAGAAGAATTGTTACCAACCATACCACCAATCATACATCTGTTAGACGTAGATGTATTGGGGCCAAAAAATAAGCCAAATGGTTTTAAATATAAGTTTAAAGAATCTCTAACAATTCCTGGTTCTAATTTTATGGTTTTTGCTGCTTCATTAAAAGAAATAATGTTAGTAAAATGTTTGGCAACATCTACCACAATACCATCACCAACACATTGACCTGCTAAAGAAGTTCCTGCGGTTCTTGGTATTAGTGTAATCTTATTTTTAGTAGCAAATTCAATTAATGTTTTAATATCTTTTTCATTCTTAGGAAATGCAACTGCTAGAGGAATTTTTCTATAAACAGAAGCATCTGTAGCGTACAACGTTTTGTGTAAATTATCGAAAAGTACATCTCCAGAGATTGAATTGTGTAGTTGTTCTAAAACAGTATTTTGAATCATAAATTTGTAGAAATAAATATTCTTTAGACAAATATCAGGATAAAATAATGATTAATACAGAATAGGTAAGGGGTTTCTGTATTTTTGTGAATTCTTTAAAAAAGAGTTAAAAAAATTGTTGATTTATAATTTTAAGTAAAATTTAAAATGTTTGGTTTTATCTATTAATAAATCCTTTACAAGGTTTTAAAAAGTATCTTTGCCATATGATTTTAGTTGAATTTAGAATTTTTAAAGTTCTTTACATTGATGAAAAAATCTTAGCAAACAACTTAATGCCTGTTTGCTAGTAAATAACATTGCTATTACTATTTTAATCTTACGTTTTGTAAATCTCATTAATTTGCAATTGTATATTTTAAGTTACTTAATGAGTTCAGAAATACAAATAAATAAACCAACACCTATTGCTGTTGGAGAAAAATTAGTTTTTTTTAATAAAACAAAAGACGTAAAACAAACTATAAAGGTTTTAGAAGCTGGTGAAGCTGTAATAATAACTGAATTTTACAACAACGGAATGTTTCTTTTAAATGAATTGCAAAAGCATTTAAAAAATACAATGCCTAATAAAACACTTAAAGAACAACGTACTTTTAGAGCAACATACCATAAACTTTCTAATTTAATTTTACTGAAAATTGTAAATAAAGAAATTAGTGTTGGTAAATCTCCTAAAATTGGTTGGTTGCAACAGTTTTATCCTAATAATAATAGTTTTTTGTTAACTTTTCCGGAAGTACAAAGACTAAATAGTTCTTGGCAGTCTTACCAAAACGGAATTTCTGTACCTGTTTTAAGAAATAAATTACACCCATATTTTGGTACATATTTTCCTACACGTTTCGATCATTTAATTTTGTTTGATAATTGGTTAAAGCGTTATTCGGGTGCTAAAAAATCTGCAATAAATGTAGGTATTGGTAGTGGTGTACTAGCTTTTCAGATGGTAAAATATGGTTTTCAGAAAGTATTTGGTACAGATAATAATCCAAATGCAATTGTTGGTTTAAAAGAATTTATGGGAGAAACAAAGTTGTCTCGTAAAATAGATTTAGATTATGGAAATCTTTTTGGAAGATGGGAAAACGAAACTGAATTAATTGTTTTTAATCCACCATTGTTACCAGAATCTTTTAATTTAGAAAATGATGATGAGTCTAATTATTATAGTAAAAATTTATTTCCAAAGTTTTTTGCTGAAGCTAATAATAGATTGTCTAAAGACGGTAAGTTGGTCGTTTTATTTTCTAATTTAGCGCAAATTTCTAATATTTCTAAAGAACACCCAATAGAAAAAGAAATAGCAAAAGATGTACGCTTTAAATTAGAAAAATGTTTTAAGAAAACGGTAAAAGTATCTGCAGAAAAATTAAAAAATTCTAAAAAAGAAGCTATTAACGAAGAAGTAGAACTTTGGGTGTTAGTTAAAAAATAAGAACATATTGTTATACAAAAAAGGATAGAGAATTGGTTTCTCTATCCTTTTTTTTGTTTATAAATTAATTAGTTTACCTATAAGGAGGCCCAGAAACCCAACCTACAATAGATTGTCTAGTGCCTTTTGTTATTGGTGTAACCCTGTGCATTATAAAAGAAGGAAAAATAACAATAGTTCCTTTCTTTCTTGGTGCATCTACTATTTTATTATTAATCATAAATTGTAGATCACCACCTTCATATTCATCTTCGTCAGATAACTGAATAGTAATACTTAGTTTTCTAGCAGAAATTTCTCCTGCACCAAAATCTAAATGCCAATCAAAAAAATCTCCCTCAGAATATCTGGTTAATTGTAATTCTTGATGAAAACCCAACAAATCGAACCAATATCTTTCATTATTACAATTTATGGTAAGACTTGCCATTTTATCATAAATCCAATTGTTTTCTGGTGTATTTTCTATAAACATTACAGAACTATTTCTTAGCTTGTTGTTATATATTTCTTCTCCAGAAACTGTTGCTTTTATTGTTTTGTCTTCTTGCCAAAAATTTAAAATGTTGTCTATTTCATGTGGTAAAAATAAACCGTTATAATAGACAAATTCTGTATAATTATGTTTAAGCGGTAGACCAAAAGAGTAATTTATTGCCATTTTTATTGAAGGTATTTGTATTAGGTTAGTTGCTGTTGTTAAGCAATAAAGTTAGCAAATAATTACTGACAAAGAAAGTCCACGAGGATTTTAGTAAGTAGCCTA
>CAXBIR010000096.1:0-10078 GCA_963975825.1 uncultured Polaribacter sp. | reverse complement strand
TAGATATTGTTGTAGCGGTTACTTTATAAGTTCCTTGCTTTTCTAAAACTAAGCTTGGTTGTGTATTAGATAACTTTACACCGTCTAAAAACCACTCAAAAGTATAAAGGCTATTATCTAAACCTGTATTCATGGGTAATCTATAATCTGGGTCTATAGAATCATTTGCTAAAAGACAAAGTGTACCAGAATTAATTTCAAAATCTGCAGGTATGTTAATTGTTATTGTAAAATTACCAGTTTCAAAACATCCAGTAGTTTTATGTTCTAATCTATAAAAAATATCATAGCTAGGTATGCCGCTTGTTTGGTAATTTGTTTTTGATACTAAAATATTATTTTTTGCATTATCTTCAGTATCGTGGTAAGATACTTTGTAATCGGTATCACTAAAACTACCAAGTACATAGGTGTCTACAACAGATAAATCTATAGATGTTTTGTAATCTAAATCTGTGTCGCAAAAGAATTGTTCTGGTATTAATGGGTTTGTATTTAAAGGTGTTGTTCCGTTTAAATTTACAGTATTTGTAAAAGAATCATTACAAATTGTTCTTGCGTATTTTAAACTGAAATTAGAATAATCTCCATTTACTAGATTGTTTAAAATTAACTCTCCTTTATTATTTGTTTTTTTTACAATTACAGAAACACTTACCCCATTAAAATCATACGAAAACTCAATGTTTTCATTGGCGGTTAAATTAGATAAAATAATCTCTCCGTCATTTCCGTTACAATTTGTTGGGTCTTTTTTTGAAATATCTAATATTGGCTTAGGAGGAGTTCTAATTACAATTTCTGCATCTAAAGCTGTTTTACAAGTAGTGTATTCTAGGACAAAATTGTTATACGTTGCTACTTCTAAATTTAAGAACTTAATTATACCATCTGCATCAGCTGTATAAGTCGCAGCAGGTATAGCTGCACCATTCTTTTTATAAGAGATTTTATAATTTTCATTTTTTACTAAACCAGAAAATAGAATACTACCATCACTGGTATTACAAGTAGAGGTATTTGTAGATGTTGTATTTACAATAAGTGGTATAAAAGATTCATCTACTTCTTCTAAAATATAAAAATAAACAAAACTTTTTGATTCATTTGGCTGAAGATTACCTAGATTAAAAGCAATGGACATGGCAAAATCTTCGTTTATTTTTTTTCCTGTTTCATCAGTAAATTCATTAAACTTATTTGTCCAAATTGAAGAAGCATTTCTGTTATCAAATCCACCATAAGTTACTCTTGCTCTACTATCATTAGCATAAAAGCTAATGGCAGATCCATCTTCATCTACACCAGGACTTGGTAGTTGTGTGGCTTTTACAAGTGCAATATTATTAACTGATGATGGTTGACTTATTACTTCTAAATCTGTAGCATAATTACCTGTTAAAGAAACATTATTATCTGGATCTAAATTGTGCATAAAATAGATGTTCCTTTTTATGTCTGAACTTAGATTTGTTACAGAAGTTATCATTTGAATAAATAAGCCATTTTCAGTAACACTATATGTACGTTTTATTTGCACATTATCAACGGTTCCTTCCCATTCAGCTTTGGCTATATCATCAAAACAATCAGATTTAACAACGTTTGCATTCTGAATTTCTCCTTTTATTTCATCGCGAAAATCATTATTATTACTATAATTTACACCATCTATTTCTATAGTAAAACCTTCTTCTGGTGTACCTGGTGTAAAAAAATCACCATCATAAAATTTCCAATCATCTTTTGTAGGGTTTGCTATAAAACCAAATAAAAAATTACTAATCTCTCTATTTTCATGAAAAGTTACAGGTTTTTTAAAGGTATTACTTCCAAAAACACCCTTTGCATTTAATCCTATTTCAACATATTTACCTTTTAACCAAGCTTCTTTATCTATAAGGTGAGATTCTAGTTGGGCACTCATCTTTAACGATATAAAAAATAAGCAGGTAGTAATTATAATGATAGATACTTTCTTTTTCAATTTTTTTTTAACAAAAATAAGAATTTATGTTACAAAACAGTTGTTTAGTCGTCTTATTTATACAACCAACTTAAATTTTATTATGAGTTTCTTTAGAGTATTATTCGCCATTATTTTTCCACCATTATCTGTTATAGATAAAGGTTGTGGATCTTTCTTCATTATTTTCTTATTAACCCTTTGTGGTTGGATTCCTGGTGTAATTGGTGCTTTGGTAATTTTAAACAATCCTAAAAATTAAAGTAGCATGTTTTTACAATATACACAGTAAAATATGAGAAGTTATTTTTTAATTTTAGTATAATTTTCTAGTTGCTCTATTTCTAAAAATATTGAAAAAGAAGATATTTTAGGGGCTTGGAAATTATTAGAAATTATTGACAATGAAATTTGGTTAGAAAGGTGTAGACTTGAAGATAAAAATAGAGTTTTTAATTTTCAGATAAATGGAAGAGTTGTTTTTTCTAGTAAAGAAAGAAAATTAGATAAAGAAGTAAAAGGAATTTTTAAAAGTCAGAAGATTATTTGTTTATCAGGGTATTTCAACGATATAGATAATAAAAGCTATACAATTTTTAAGAGAGAAGGTAAATGGATTTTAAATAAAAATCTAGAGATTAGTTACTTTATAAAAGGTGAAAAAGTCATTAAAAAATTCCAAATTAAATATTTAACTACAGGTAATTTAGATCTAGAAGAGGTTGAATCTAACGAACTTGCTCTCCGTTTTTAACTTCTTTAGAGGCTTGTAATAGCACAACATTTCCTTCAATATTATAAACACCAATAATTAAAAATTCGCTCATAAAATTAGCAATTTGTCTAGGCTTAAAATTTATAATAGCAGAAACTTGTTTGTGTAAAAGTTCTTCTTTAGAGTATAAATCTGTTATTTGTGCACTAGTTTTCTTTATGCCTAATGCCCCAAAATCTACTTTAAGTTGGTAAGCAGGTTTTCTTGCTTTAGGAAAATCGTTTACTTCTATAACTGTACCAATTCGAATATCTACTTTTAAAAAATCTTCGAAGGTTATTTCGTTTTTCATGCTATTTTTTCTTTTTTCCTAATTTTTGAATAACCCAAAGAGGTCCAATTAATAAGAATTGTAAATCTTTAGCAAAAGAAGGTTTTTTACCTTCAACTTTATGGCCCCAAAACTGACCAACCCAAGCTAATACAAAGATAATAAGAGAAGCATACAATAGGTTTACAGAATTACCCAACCAGAAATTACCAACTATAGATAAAAGTATTACAAATATCATTTCTAAAAAATACCAGAAACCTAAACGTAGGTAAAAGATAGAAATAATAACACCTACAACTGCTGCCCAATTTTCTAATAATGGATTATATAAGCCAAATGTTTTTTCTAAAAAAGATGTTGGTATACTCATTAAAAGCCCAATAACACTAAAAAATATTAAAGGAACACAAATATAATGTACTAATTGGTTGGTTTCATTTTGATGGCTTACAGCATATTCATCAAACCAGTTTTTTGCAGTTTTCATTCTTATCTTTTAATGATTTTCTGTGTAAGGAAATCTAATTATTATAAATTTTTAAGGAATTTTTTAAAAGCATTTCCTTCAAATACAATTTTACCAATTATATTATAGAATTAATAATTATAAACACTTATTTTTTTTAAATATATTATTTATAAGTGTAATTATTTTAAAGAGTATTGTTTACAAGAATAATTTACTGCCATCCTTTTTTAATCATTAATTGCTGTATATGTGCAAAATGATGATTACAATGCCACGCATAAATAGCAATGTTTTCTTTTAAAGTTACTTTTTCGTTTCCTGAAGGATGAATAAATATACTTTCTAAATCTGTTAAAATTGTATCTTTTAAGAAATAGACCCATTTTGCATGTAAAGCTTTTAAGGCATCTATAGATAAAAAGATTGGTGCAGTTTTAGAGTCATGCAATTCTGCCCAACGATCTTCATAATATGCCTTTATTACAGGTTCTTTTTCTGTTAATGCCCATTTAAAACGGGTGTAAGAATTATGATGACTGTCATAACAATGGTGAACAACTTGCCTAATTGTCCAACCATCTTTTCTATATGGCGTGTCTAATTGGTTGTCAGATAAATTTTTAGTTAAGTATTCTAGTTCTTGTGGAAATTTTTCTAAAACAGAAAGCCATTCTTCAATATGTTTTTTTGTAATTTTTTCAGGAATAATTACTTTACCAATGGGATATTTTAGTTGTTCTAAATTCATTATTTTTCAGTTATTTTCTTTAACATTCTTTTAGAACTAGAGTTTTCTGAGTTTATCGCTAGAGATTTAGTGTAACTATCTATTGCATTTGTAGTGTCTTTTGCTTTTAAATAAGCGTCTCCCAAACTATCAAAAGTATTAGAGCTAGTTGGGTGTATTACAGTATTAATTTTAAAAATTTCAATAGCTTTATTAATATTGTTTTCTTTTAAGTAAGTGTACCCAATTCTGTTAATATTGTACTCTCTAATTGTCGGACTTAAAGAATCTTGTTTTTTTATTTCTAAAAAAGCTTCTAAGGCTTTGTCATATTCATTGTCTTTAAAATATTCTGTAGCTGTTTTTTCATCAGCTTTCATTTTTCTGAATACATATTTTACACCTTTATGTTCTGTTTTTTCTGCTAATTCTATGTGAGTTTTTGGTTTACTAACAAATAGTATTTTTTCATTCATTTCTTTCATATAGAAAGAACTGTCACTTACTTTTAAAGGTTGAATATCTTCTTTACCACGCCATTTTATAAATAATTCTTTTTCTTTAAAATAGACTTCTAGAACTTCATTGGCATTAAATAAATAGCGTCCGCTGGTATTGGCAATAAAGTTTTCCGAATTTTTTGGCGAAGAGCAACTGAAGCAAAATAAAAGTAAAAATAAGGGAAGTAAATAATTTTTCATAATAAGTTTTAGTTGATTGGATTCTTTATTTTAGACGATTAATTTATGCTTTTTGTTACAGTTTTTTTAAGAAAATTAAATTTTTCCATAAAAAAGTAGTTTAAATTTACATCATAATTTCTGAAATTTACCAACTTTTTATTTTTATTAATTGTAGTACATCATCAAATATTACCAAAGAATACTAATGATATAAGTATAGAATTAATAAAAATAGAATAGACTTAAAAAGATTAGACATCGTATTTGAAAATAATTTAAACAATTGTTTTTCAGTTGTTTGTGTTTGTGTTTTAAAGTTGAAAATAATACGTTTTACGATTTCGAGAATATTAAAACCAGTTAAATTCTTATTTTTGATAACAGACACAAGAAATAGTAAATAAACATAAAATTACAATGGCTAAAACATTATTTGACAAAGTATGGGACTCACATGTAGTTCGTAGCGTAAAAGACGGACCAGATGTGTTTTTTATAGATCGTCATTTCATACACGAAGTTACAAGTCCGGTTGCATTTCTAGGTATAGAGAGCAGAGGAAACAGTGTTGTGTATCCAGAACGAACATTTGCAACTGCAGATCATAACACGCCAACCATAAATCAACATTTACCTGTAGAAGATCCATTATCTGCTAACCAATTAGATGCATTAGAAAGTAATGCTAAAAAGCATGGTATTTCTCACTGGGGTTTAGGAGATAAAAATAACGGAATTGTACATGTTGTAGGACCAGAAAACGGAATTACATTACCTGGTGCAACTATTGTTTGTGGAGATTCTCATACATCTACACATGGTGCATTTGGCGCTATTGCTTTTGGTATTGGTACTTCTGAAGTAGAAATGGTATTGTCTACACAGTGTATTATGCAACCAAAACCTAAAAAAATGCGTATTAACGTAAATGGTGAATTAGGTATAGGTGTAACACCTAAAGATGTTGCTTTATACATTATTTCTAAGCAAACAACTTCTGGTGCTACAGGTTATTTTGTAGAATATGCAGGAGACGTTTTTAGAGATATGTCTATGGAGGGTAGAATGACAGTTTGTAATTTATCTATAGAAATGGGTGCTCGTGGAGGTATGATTGCACCAGATGCTAAAACTTACGAATATATTAAAGGTCGTTCTCAAACTCCTAAAGGAGCAGATTGGGACAAAGCAATGAAATATTGGGAAACTTTATCTACAGATAAAGATGCAGAATTTGATGTTGAGTTTACATATGATGCTTCAGATATCGAACCAATGATTACTTATGGTACAAACCCAGGAATGGGAATGGGAGTTACTAAATCTATTCCAACTGCTGCAAATGCAGAAGGAGGCGCAGAGACTTACAAAAAGTCTTTAGGTTACATGTCTTTTAAAGAAGGAGATTCTATGATTGGTAAAGAAATAGACTTTGTATTCTTAGGATCTTGTACCAATGGTAGAATAGAAGATTTTAGAGCATTTTGTTCTATTGTAGAAGGTAGAAAAAAAGCAGACAATGTTACTGCTTGGTTAGTACCAGGTTCACATAAAGTAGTAGATCAAATAAATGCAGAAGGATTAGATAAAATAATTACAGATGCAGGTTTTGTTTTAAGAGAACCAGGTTGTTCTGCTTGTTTGGCAATGAATGATGATAAAATTCCTTCAGGAAAACTTTCTGTTTCTACGTCTAACAGAAACTTCGAAGGAAGACAGGGCCCAGGGTCTAGAACTTTATTAGCAAGTCCTTTAGTGGCAGCAGCATCTGCAGTTAAAGGAGTTGTAACAGATCCTAGAACTTTATTAACAGCTTAATAACTGTTAGCTTAAAAATTATAAACGATTGCCAAAGGCTAAAAGCTAAAGGCTAAAAGCATACAAAAACAATGGCTTACGATAAATTTGAAGTACTTACAAGTACAGCATATCCATTACCAATAGAAAATGTAGATACAGATCAAATAATTCCTGCTCGTTTCTTAAAAGCAACAGAGCGTAAAGATTTTGATATTAATTTTTTCCGTGATTGGAGATACAATCAAGATGGAACACCTAAAGCAGATTTTCCTTTAAACAAAGAAATTTATGCAGGTTCTAAAATATTGGTAGGTGGTAGAAACTTTGGTTCTGGTTCTTCTAGAGAGCATGCAGCTTGGTCTGTATATGATTTTGGACTTCGATGTGTAATTTCATCTGCTTTTGCAGATATATTTAAAGGAAACTGTTTAAATGTTGGGGTGTTACCTGTACAAGTTTCCGCAGAATTTGCAGACAAATTATTTGATGCAATTATGGCAGATCCAAAAACAGAAATAAAAGTAGATTTACCAAACCAATCTGTTACTCTAGTAGCAACAGGAGAATCTGAATCTTTTGACATTAATACTTATAAGAAGGATAATATGTTAAATGGTTTTGATGATATAGACTACTTAAAAAACATGGAAGATGAAATCTCTTCATTTGCTAAAACTAGACCATTTTAAATTAATTTTTTAAAGGTTGAGGTATGGCAGGTAGAAAGATAGAAATAATGGATACGACACTTCGTGATGGAGAACAAACATCAGGAGTGTCGTTTTCAGTTTCAGAAAAGTTAACAATAGCTAAATTACTATTAGAAGAATTAAAAGTAGATAGATTAGAAATAGCATCTGCAAGAGTTTCTGAAGGAGAATTAAAAGCAGTGCAAAAAATTACTTCTTGGGCTAATGAAAATAACTTCTTAAACAAAATAGAGGTATTAACTTTTGTTGATGGAGGTAAATCTATAGATTGGATGATAGATGCTGGCGCTAAAGTTCAGAATTTATTAACAAAAGGCTCTTTAAATCATTTAAAGCATCAGCTTAAAAAAACACCAATACAGCATTTCGAAGATATTAAAGCTACTATTAATTTAGCTGCGAAGCATGATATTAAAACCAATGTGTATTTAGAAGATTGGTCTAATGGAATGCGTAACTCTAAAGAGTACGTTTTTGAGTATTTAGATTTCTTAACAGCTCAAAATATAGAACGTGTTTTATTACCAGATACTTTAGGTGTTTTAACTCCAGATGAAACATTTCAGTTTATTACAGAAGTACGAAATAAATACCCAAATACACATATAGATTTTCATGGTCATAATGATTACGATTTAGGTGTAGCCAATGTAATGGAAGCTATTAAAGCTGGTACAAATGGTTTGCATTTGACCATAAATGGAATGGGAGAACGTGCAGGAAATGCACCCATGGCAAGTGTAATTGCAGTTATTAATGATTTTTTAACTGATGTAAAAATTACAGTAAATGAAAAAGCATTACATAAAGTAAGTAAGCTTGTAGAAACTTTTTCTGGTTTTAGAATTCCTGTTAATAAACCAGTTGTGGGGGCAAATGTCTTCACGCAAACAGCAGGTATTCATGCAGATGGAGATAATAAAAATAATCTTTATTTTAACGATTTAATGCCAGAGCGTTTTGGAAGAAAACGTAAATATGCATTAGGTAAAACCTCTGGAAAAGCAAATATTCAGAAAAATTTACAAGACTTAGGACTTAGTTTAAATGATGAAGAATTAAAAAAAGTTACTCAAAGAATTATAGAATTAGGAGATAAGAAAGAAGTAGTTTCTCAAGAAGACTTACCTTATATTATTTCTGATGTTTTAGATAGCGATACTATTGAAAAACGTGTTGTTGTAGAAAATTATGTTTTAGGGCATGCAAAAGGCATGAAGCCTTCTACAACTTTACAGTTAACTGTAGAAGGTGTGCAATATGAAGCACATGCACAAGGAGATGGGCAGTTTGATGCTTTTATGAATGCATTAAAAAAACTGTACAAAACACATAGTAAAAAAGAATTACCTAAGTTAATAGATTACGCGGTTAGAATTCCTCCAGGAAGTCATTCTGATGCATTATGTGAAACTATTATAACTTGGAAAAATGAAGAGAAAGAATTTATAACACGTGGTTTAGATTCAGATCAAACAGTATCTGCAATTAAGGCAACAGAGAAAATGTTGAATATAATTTAATACAATCTGTCATTCCGAAGGAAGTATGACTGAAGGAATCTTTTTAATTATTAAAGAGATTGCTTCGTACCTCGCAATGACAAAAAACAAAAAATAAAAAATGAAATTAAATATCGCATTATTAGCAGGAGATGGAATTGGACCTGAAGTAATAGACCAAGCAGTAAAAGTATCTGATGCAATTGCAAAGAAATTTAATCACGAAATAATTTGGAAACCAGCATTAACAGGTGCAGCAGCAATTGATGCAGTTGGTGAGCCTTATCCAGATGAAACACACGATATTTGTGTAGCTTCAGACGCTGTTTTATTTGGTGCAATTGGGCATCCAAAATATGATAATAATCCTTCTGCAACAGTTCGTCCAGAACAAGGATTGTTAAAAATGCGTAAAAAGTTAGGCTTATTTGCAAATGTAAGACCAACATTTACATTTCCTTCTTTGTTAGATAAATCTCCTTTAAAAAGAGAAAGAATAGAAGGTACTGATTTAGTTTTTTTACGTGAATTAACTGGAGGAATTTATTTTGGTGAAAAGGGTAGAAGAGATGAAGGAGAAACCGCTTTTGATAATTGTGTATACACAAGAGCTGAGGTACAAAGGATTGCTGTAAAAGGGTTTGAATTAGCTATGACGCGTTCTAAGAAATTATGTTGTGTAGACAAAGCCAATGTTTTAGAAACTTCTAGATTATGGAGAGAAACAGTGCAAGCTATGGAGAAAGATTATCCAGAAGTAGAGGTTTCTTATGAGTTTGTAGATGCAGTTGCTATGCGTTTAGTACAATGGCCAAATAGTTATGATGTATTAATAACAGAAAACTTATTCGGAGATATTTTAACAGATGAAGCTTCTGTTATTTCTGGTTCTATGGGGTTAATGCCTTCTGCTTCTGTAGGAACAGAAAATGCTTTATTTGAACCAATACATGGTTCTTATCCCCAAGCAACAGGTTTAAATATTGCCAACCCAATGGCTACCGTTTTATCTGCAGCAATGATGTTTGAAAACTTTGGATTACAAGAGGAAGGAAAAGCAATTAGAATTGCTGTAAATAAAGCTTTAGATGCAGGTTTTGTTACTGAAGATTTGGCTGATGGAGGAAAATCTTACGGAACAAAAGAAGTAGGAGATTGGTTAGCTAAAAATA
>CAXBIR010000095.1:0-10133 GCA_963975825.1 uncultured Polaribacter sp. | reverse complement strand
TGCTGCATTGTTTTTAAAAACTCTTGCATTTCTTCTAACTTGTTAGCCGTTTCTTTGGTGCCAGATTCTGTTAGTTTATAATATTTTCTTAAACGATTGCCAACTTTAGCAACCTCTACATCTAACAAACCATCTGCTTCTAACTTATGTAAAGCTGGGTATAAAGCGCCTTCTGTAATTTGTAATTCGCCTTTGGTTAATTCTTTTACATGTTGTGTAATTTCATAACCATACATTTTATCGTTACTTGCTAATAACTTTAAAATAATGGTTTGCAAAGAACCTTTGTATAATTTCTGATTTCCCATGCTGTAAATATATACATAATTTTCTTATACATAGAATTCTTATGTATACTTTTTTTTGAATAAAAAAAATCCTGAAAACATTAATTTTCAGGATTTAAATTATTTTTTTTGAAGATATTTTACTTTTCTACCTTTAAAACATCTGCAATAATGCGTTCTAATTCAGCTTTTGGTAAAGCACCATTTGCCATTTGTGGCTCTCCTTCTACAGGACAAAATAACATAGAAGGTATACTTCTTATTGCAAATGCTGCTGCTAATTCTTGTTCTGCTTCTGTGTCTATTTTATAAATATCTATTTTACCTTCATATTCAGTAGATAATTGTTCTAAAACAGGCGCCAAAGCTTTACAAGGTCCACACCAATCTGCATAAAAATCTATTAAAACGGGTCTTTTTCCTTCAAATTTCCACTCTTTATTTTTTTCGAAATTAAATACTTTTTCTAAAAATGTTGCTTTTGTTAAGTTTTCTGTCATATTAATTTGTTTTTTCCAACAAAGTTGGAAGTATTTTACATTGTTTTACTGTATAAATAGTCGTAAAAACCTCGAAAATATTACAAATAGACTTGGTTTACAAATATTGCAAAGTTAAAAACCGTTAAAACAGTTTAATTATAATCTATAACCTTTAATTTTGGTAATAATAAAAACGATTATTTTTGTGTTTCTACAAAAGTACATCAACAAAAAATAAAAATTTGAAATACCCAAAAACTACTAAAAAACCAGTTATAGAAAATTATTTTGGTACAAAAGTAACAGATAATTACAGATGGTTAGAAGACGATAGAAGTACTGAAACAGAAGCTTGGGTAAAAGCAGAAAACGAAATTACTTTTAAGTATTTAAGTAAAATACCTTACAGAGAAACTTTAAAGAATAGGTTAACCTCTTTATGGAATTACGAAAAAGTAGGAACACCTTTTAAGGAAGGAAATTATATTTATTTTTCTAAGAATAATGGTTTACAAAATCAGTCTGTTTATTATAGAAAAAAAGGAGAAAATGGTAAAGAAGAAGTTTTTTTAGATCCGAATACTTTTTCTAAAGATGGTACTACTTCTTTAGGCGGTTTAAGTTTTTCTAAAGATGGTAAAACCTTAGCATATTCTATTTCTGAAGGTGGTTCTGATTGGAGAAAAATAATTATTATAGATTCAGAAACCAAAACTGTAAAAGAAGATACTCTAGTAGATGTAAAGTTCTCTGGAATTTCTTGGTACAAAAACGAAGGTTTTTACTATTCTAGTTATGACAAACCTAAAGGAAGTGAGTTGTCTGCAAAAACAGATCAACACAAATTATATTATCATAAGCTAGGAACTTCACAGAAAGAAGACGTTGTTATTTTTGGTGAAAAATCTTCAGAAAAACATAGATATGTTGGTGGTTATTTAACAGAAGATCACCATTTTTTAATTATTTCTGCTGCAATTTCTACTTCAGGTAACAAATTATTTATTAAAAATTTAACCGAAGAAAACAGTAAGTTAATACCAATAATAGAAGCAACAGAAAGCGACACGCAAGTAATAGATAATAGAGGAAACAAAATCTATTTGCAAACCAATTTAAATGCACCAAATAAGAAAATTGTAACGGTAAATGCAGAGAATCCTACACAAGAAAATTGGGTAGATTTTATTCCAGAAACAGAAAATGTTTTACAACCAACAACAGGTGCAGGTTACTTTTTTGCAAATTATATGGTAAACGCAGTTTCTAAGGTTTTACAATATGATTTTGATGGAAATTTAATTAGAGAAGTAAAATTACCAGGAATTGGTTCTGCTTTTGGTTTTGGCGGAAAAACTGAATTAGAAGAATTGTATTTTGCATTTACAAATTACAACACACCAAGTGCTATCTATAAATTTTCGCCAAAAGACGGAAATTATAATTTACACAGAGCATCTGCAATCGATTTTAATTCAGAAAACTATACAAGTACGCAGGTTTTTTACGCTTCTAAAGACGGTACAAAAATTCCGATGTTAATTACTCATAAAAAAGGATTAGAGTTAAATGGTAAAAACCCTACTATTTTATACGGTTATGGTGGTTTTAATGTAAGTTTAACGCCAAGTTTTAGCATTTCTAATGCTATTTGGATGGAACAAGGTGGTGTTTATGCAGTTCCTAATTTACGTGGTGGTGGTGAGTTTGGTAAAAAATGGCACGATGCAGGAACAAAACTAAAAAAGCAAAATGTTTTTGATGATTTTATTGCAGCAGCAGAATTTTTAATTTCAGAAAAATATACTTCATCAGAGTTTTTAGCATTTCAAGGAGGTTCTAACGGAGGTTTATTAGTTGGTGCAACAATAACGCAAAGACCAAACTTAGCAAAAGTGGCTTTGCCTGCTGTTGGTGTTCTAGACATGTTGCGTTATCATACTTTTACAGCTGGTGCAGGTTGGGCATATGATTATGGTACTGCAAATGACAGTAAAGAAATGTTTGATTATTTAAAAGGATATTCGCCAGTGCATAATGTAAAAAAAGGAATTAAATATCCTGCAACTTTAATAACAACAGGAGATCATGATGATAGAGTTGTACCTGCACATAGTTTTAAGTTTGCAGCAGAATTACAAGAAAAACAAACAGGAGAAAACCCAGTTTTAATTAGAATAGAAACCAATGCTGGCCATGGTGCAGGAACACCTGTTGCAAAAACGATTGCACAATATGCAGATATTTTTGGGTTTACATTATTTAATATGGGTTTTAAAGAATTACCAAATTCTCCAACAGATAAAAAATAAATAAACTGATAAAAGATAGCTGTTACTTGTGGCTATCTTTTTCTTTTTTAGAAATATAATTACATAGATATTTTGCGTCTTTTTTTACGCCACCCAAAGTAGCAGAACCTCTTGTGTATAACCAAGGTAACCCAACAAAAAACAGACCTTCCATATCACTTACACCTCTGTAGTTTTTAGGATAATGGTTTTCGTCTAACTCAATACCATCAATCCAATTAAAATTTGGTTTAAAACCAGTAGCCCAAACAATATTCTTAATGTCGTGTACTTTTTGTTTTTCAAAAATAATAACTTCTTCATTTGCATCTAAAGTTCTACCAACACATGTAATATTTTCTTTTTTAAATAATGTTTTTACGTCTGTACCTATAACTGGCTGACCGCTATTGCTTAACTTTTTACCAATCCAAGAGTATTTATTGGCAGATAAAAAACCAGTTTTACTAAACCACCACCACAATGTTTTTCCTAAAAATTCTTGCGGAAGTGAAACAATATCTGTGTTTCCAGAAAAATAGACAGTTCTATTTGTTTTAGAAACTTCATTTAAAATTTGCACTCCAGAATCTCCTGCGCCAACAACTAAAGTTGCGCCCTCTTGTAATTGATTTGGATTTTTATAATGTTCGCTATGAATTTGTAAAACGTCTTTAGAAATTTTTGCGTGGCAATTTGGTGTAAAAGGTTTATGAAAAGGACCTGTAGCAATAATTACATTTTTAGCTTTAAATGTTGCTATTTCACTTTTTAATGTAAAAACACCATTTTCTTTTTTTAGTGAAGTAATTTTCTGATTAAATTCTACAGGAATGTTAAATTTAGAAACGTATTTTTTTAAATAATTTGCAACTTCATATTTATCTGCATAATGCCCTTTTTTATGAGGAAATTTTAAACCAGGTAAACTGTTAAACTCAGAAGGTGTAAATAATTTTAAAGAATCCCATCTTTTTAACCAAGGAGCTCCAATTTCGGCATTTGCATCTACAATTAAATAATCTGCATTTTGTTTCCCTAGATAGTAAGCAATTGCTAAACCAGACTGTCCAGAGCCTATAATTATATAATCCTTCATAAAGTGTTTTATAACCACAAAACTAAGGTATTTAAAGGGCTTCTTATTAGATTTTAAGAATACTTCCTATTAAAATTTAAATAAAATATAAATAATTGCTAATTTGAAATTTAACTATCTTTGGTTTACTTACTTGTGCATTAATAAATTCAACCAATAGTAGAATGTTAAATAGTGTAACAAAAAGTTTATTAGATTACTAATTAGTGAAACATTCAAATAATTTACACATGAAAACAATTAACAAAGTTCTTTTTACAACTGCAATTGCATCCTTAGCATTTGTTTCTTGTAATGAAGACAAAAAAGAAGAGAAATCTCCAGGAATTGTCATAGAAAACATGGATACTTCTGTAAAAGCATCTAATGATTTTTTTAGACACGTTAACGGTACTTGGATAGATAGTACATCAATTCCAGATGATCAAACATCTTGGGGTGGTTTTAACGAATTACGTAAAAAAACAGATGCAGACGTTTTAGCAATTTTAAACAATGCAATAGAACAGAAAGATTTTCCGAAGGTAAAAGACGCACAAGGAAACGAAATAGATTCAGATCAAGAAAAAGCAGTAAATTACTACCAAACAATAATGGATACTGTTGCTAGAAACCAACAAGGTAAAGCACCAGTTATGCCATTTTTAGCAAAAATAGACGAGATTAAAACTAAGAAAGATGTAGAAAACTACATTACAAATATGGCGCCTTATGGTGGTGGTGGTTTTTATGGTTTTGGTGTTTATAACGATTTAAAAAACAGTAGCCAATATGCAGGTTATATGGGTGGTGGTTCTTTAGGTTTGTCTAGAGATTACTACGTAGATGCAAAAGTTGCAGATAAATTAGCTAAATACCAAGAATTTGTTGGTAAAATGTTTCAAGAATTTGGAGACGATGAAGCTACAGCTAAGAAAAATGCAGCTACAATTGTTGCTTTTGAAACTAGTTTAGCAGAACCAATGATGACCAAAGAAGAAAGTAGAGATACTCGTAAAATGTACAACCCAATGTCTGTAGCAGAGTTAACAGAATTAGCACCTGCAATAGATTGGAAAGCACATTTAGAAGGAATTGGTGTTGGAGATGTAGACAGAGTTATTGTTACAGATCCTGGTTACTTTAAAGCCATGAGTACAGTTTTTACAAAACGTTCTGTAGAAGACATTAAATTATTATTACGTTGGAACACTATTAATAGTTCTTTAGGTTCTTTATCTACAGATTTAGAAACTGCAAATTGGGAATTTTATAGTAAAGAAATGCGTGGTGCTAAAAAACAACGCGCAAGAGATGAGCGTGCTTTAGGAAACTTAAACGGTGCAGTTGGTGAAGCTTTAGGAAAGTTATATGTAGATGAAAAATTTCCACCAGAAGCAAAAGCTAAGGCAAAAGAAATGATTGACAATGTAATGTTAGGTTTCGAAAAAAGAATTGCTGGTTTAGAGTGGATGAGTGCAGATACTAAAGAAAAAGCTTTAGAGAAACTACACAAATTAACTGTTAAAATTGCATACCCAGATGTTTGGAAAGATTATTCTGAATTACAAGTTAAAGGTTTAGAAGAAGGTGGTTCTTATTTTGAAAACGCTATAAATGTTACAAAATGGAATTATAACAAAAACATGGCAAAATTAGGTAAAGAAGTAGACAGAACAGAATGGGGAATGTCTCCACAAACTGTAAACGCTTACTTTAACCCTGTAAACAATGAAATTGTTTTTCCTGCAGCAATTTTACAACCTCCTTTTTATGACTATAAAGCAGATGAAGCTGTAAATTATGGTGGAATTGGAGCTGTTATTGGACATGAAATTTCGCATAGTTTCGATGATTCTGGTGCTCGTTTTGATGGTGATGGAAACCTTAAAAACTGGTGGACAGACACAGATTCTGAAAAATTTGCTGTAATTGGTAAACAATTAGTAAAACAATATTCAGACATTATTGCTATAGATTCTATGCATTTAAATGGCGAATATACTTTAGGAGAAAATATTGGAGATTTAGGTGGCGTACAAGCAGCTTACGAAGGTTTACAAATCTTCTTAGAAAAAAGCGGTAGACCAGAAAAAATAGATGGTTACACACCAGAACAACGTTTCTTCCTTTCTTGGGGAACTATTTGGAGAACTAAAATGCGTGATGAAGCTCTTAAAAACTTAATCATGACAAATACACATGCTCCAGGAATGTACAGAGCATATATGCCACTTAAAAATGTAGATGCTTTCTATGATGCATTTAACGTAAAAGAAGGCGATAAAATGTACTTAAAACCAGAAGAAAGAGTAAGAATCTGGTAAAATCACAAACCTTTTTGGTATAATTCTCTTTATGAAAATTATACATTAAAATTAAAACCGATACGAAAGTGTCGGTTTTTTTTGTCCTTTTTGGGCGTTACCTAAAGGTCGCGCTTTACGCACTCGCTTTTTGCAAAAAAGCAAAAGAGCTTAAACAAATGCTACAATCGCTAACGCAAGCCTACTTGCCATTTTTTTGCATAAACAAATCAAATAGAAAGCTTATTTTTGTAAAATGCTAAAAGTCCAAAATATTTCTTTCAGTTACTCTAAAAATAAACTTGTTTTAGACAACTTCAACTTCAACATTAAAGAAGGAGAACATTTGTGCGTTATGGGAGAAAGTGGTTGTGGAAAATCCACGCTTTTAAAAGCAATTTACGGTTTATTAGATTTAAAAAAAGGAGCAATTTTTTGGAAAGACCACCAAATTCTAGGTCCAGAATTTCATTTAGTTCCTGGTATGGATTTCTTTAAATACGTTGCACAAGATTTCGATTTAATGCCTTACATTTCTGTATCAGAAAATATTAAAAAATTCTTATCTCGTTTTTACCCAGAAGAAAGCGAAAAAAGAACACAAGAGTTATTGGAAGTTATAGAAATGAAAGCTTTTGAAAACACAAAAGTTAAAAATTTAAGTGGCGGACAAAAACAACGCGTTGCAATTGCAAGAGCTTTAGCAAATGAACCAGAATTACTATTATTAGATGAACCTTTTGGACAAATAGATAACTTCAAAAAAAACTCTTTAAGAAGAAAACTTTTTGCATATTTAAAAGAAAAAAATATAGCGTGTATTGTTGCAACGCATGATAAAAATGATGCGCTTTCTTTTGCAGATAAACTAATTGTTATAAAAGACAATAAGATACTTGTAAACGATTCTCCAAAAGAAATATACAACAACCCAAAAGAGAAATATGTAGCTGCTTTATTTAACGATGTAAACGAAATTATAGTAAATGGAGAAAGTGTTTTGTTATACCCACATCAAATAAAAATAGTAACAAATTCTAAGTTAGCAGCAAGAGTATTAAATTCTTATTTTAAGGGTGCTTTCTGGTTAATAGAAGTAGAGTTTGAAAACCAAATTGTGTTTTTAAATCATGTTTCAGAAATAGAAACAAACACAAATATTAATATATCTGTGTTATCTTAATTTTGTTACCATTAAAGATAATTTCTTCATTAACTTTTTTACCTAACAACATTCTTCCAATTGGAGAAGAAACGGAAACTGCAAAATAATTTTTGTTATCTACAGTTAATTGGCCTGCACTTATACTTAAAAAATAGTTGGCTTTTTCTGTAAGAATGATACTTCCTAAATGCCCAATTTCAGATGTTTTAGAAACATTTATTTTTGCTAATATTTCTTTAATTTGGGTAATTCCTGCCAATTGTTGCCCTGCCTTTTCCATTTCTAATTGCAACATTGCTCTACCAGTTTCGTGCTTATCGCCTGCAGAACTTTTAGTTTCTGTTTGTAATGCTTTTTGGTTAGAAGAAATTACTTCTTCTACATTTTGTAAACGTTTATTTACAAATGCCTCGCATTTATTGTAAAGTTCTACTTTAAGTTTCATTGTTAAGCGTAAATGCAAATGTTCCGTAATTTCCATGATGAGAAATAGAACAAGATTTGGTTATTTTTTTCTCTTGATAATAATATAAAGGTGCGCCAATAGAAGATTTTCTTTTTGTAATTTCTTCTGATTTTATATTAATTATTAATGCTAATTTAGTTTTTAGGTCTTTATCTACATTTTCTGCTTTTCCAATTTTTGAAAAAATAGAAGTTGTAGTTGCGTTTTGTTTTGCAATAGTAGAAACGTATAACGAGCTAAAAATTGTAGTTGTATAAAATATATTGTCTTCAAAAAAAACAGTTCCTTCATCATTAGAAATTAAATTACATTCAAATTTTAAAGGAGCAAAAAAACGTTTTTCAACTTGTTGCGTATAACATTTATAAGCCGCTTCTTTCATAGACCAAAATTGCCAAACTTGTAAAAACGGATTTTTAGAGTTATAAATTTCTTGCTGTTCTCTTTTGGTAAATTGTTTCTCTAAAAAACCAACTCTTTGCCAATTACTTTCGGTTTTAGCAAGGTTTAAATCAACAATATCATTACCAATATTATCCATTCATTTTTTCTTGAATAATTGCTACAGTTGCTTTTACAGATAGCATTTTTTCCATAGAATCGTTGTCTATTTCTATGTTAAATTCGTCTTCTACATCTAAAATAATATCTACTAAGTTTGCTGAATTTATTTCTAAATCCTTTATAAAATCTGTGTCTTCAGAGATGTTTTTAAACCCTTTTTCATTTTGAACATAAGGCTTTATAATAACTGTTAATTTGCTTATAATTTCTTCTTTTGTCATTTTTATTCTGAATATTTTTTAAAGATAACACAAGCATTTACATCGCCAAAACCAAAGCTTGCTTTTGCTAAAATAGTAATATCTTTCTCTATTATTTTTGTTGGAATTTTATCTTTTGAAATTAATGCTGTAATTTCTGAATGTACATCTTCACAATTTATATTAGGAAACACAAATTGCTCTTTAATTTGTAAAACTGCTGCTACAGATTCTATGGCTCCTGAAGCTGCTAAACAATGCCCAACCATAGATTTTAAAGAATTTATATAAGGAAAATTAGTTCCTTTTCTGTTCAAAGCAAGTGTCCAATTTTCTATTTCTAAACTGTCTTTAGATGTTGCTGTTAAATGTCCATTAATAACATCAATTTCCTCAGCAGAAATTTCTGAATCTAAAATGGCATTTGTAATACATTTCTGAACTGCTTCTGCATTTGGCGCAGTTAAAGTTCCGCCATTTCTTTGTCCGCCAGAATTTATATTTCCTCCTAAAACTTCTGCATAAATAGTTGCGTTTCTAGCTAAAGCACTTTCTAAAGACTCTAAAACCAAAGCTCCAGCTCCACTTCCAGGAACAAAACCAGAGGCAGTTTCACTCATAGGTCTAGAACCTTTTTCTGGCGTTTCATTATGTTTATAAGACATTACACGCATGGCATCAAAACCACCCCAAGTATATAAACTACTATCGCTAGAACTACCAACTAACATTCGTTTTGCTTTTCCGTTTTGTATTCTCTCAAAACCCATTAATAATGCTTCTGTACCCGTTGTACAAGCAGAAGAATTTGTAGTTACTTGATTTCCTAAACCCAAAATTCCGCCCAAATAAGCAGAAATTCCACTTGCCATTGTTTGCACTACAGAAGTACTTCCTAAACGTCTTACATTTTGATCATCAATTTTATAAATTGCTTCTCTAAATTTTTCGATTCCTGAGGTTCCTGTTCCAAAAATTAATCCAGAATCGTAGTCTAAATCTGAATTATCATCAACAGAAAAACCAGCATTTTTCCAAGCATCAATACCAGCCATACAACCATATAAAATAGAAGTAGAATTAAAACCACGTAATTGTAAAGGCGATAAATATGTTTGTTTTTTTTCTTCGGAAACCGTTGGAATACCACCAATACAACAAGAAAAACCTTTGTCTTTTAAGTTCTGATGAAATGTAATTCCAGATTTTCCTATTTTTATTGCATTTGTAAATTCTTGCAAACCAACTCCATTTGGCGCAACAACTCCTAAACCTGTAATTACAACTCTTTTTT
>CAXBIR010000094.1:0-10328 GCA_963975825.1 uncultured Polaribacter sp. | reverse complement strand
TCTTTTTTACGCCACACATTTTAAAAGAAGTTAATAAAGATCCTATAGATTTTCCAAATTTTACTCAAAAAAAACAGACTACAATCGATAAAGAGCATTTTACCCCTGTTATTGAGGCAATGCATGAAGTTTTTAAAACAGGTACAGGAAGCAGAGTCAAGGTTAAAGGTATAGATATTTGTGGAAAAACAGGAACATCAGAAAATTATGCAGTTGTTAATGGCAAAAGAATAAAATTGGAAGATCATTCTATTTTAGTTGCATTTGCGCCAAAAGATAATCCTAAAATAGCAATTGCCATTTTTGTTGAAAATGGTGGTTATGGCTCTACTATTGCAGCACCAATAACTAGCTTAATGATAGAAAAATATTTAAATGGTGAAATTTCTAAAGCGACAAAGTATAGAGAAACTAATATGTTAAACATTAGTTTACAATCAGAATATGATAAATTAATCCCTAAAACTGAAGAAATTGCGTCAGGAACGAAATAATATTTTTGCAGGAATCGATTGGCTTTTAGTAATTATTTTTGCAATTTTGGTTGGTTTTGGTTGGTTAAATATTTACTCAGCTTCTACATCTGAAGAAGATGTAGAGTTGTTAAGTTTTTCTACTAAATATGGTAAACAACTTATTTTTATTTGTTTAACTATACCGCTAATAATTATTATCTTATTTTTTAATGCTAAGTTTTATGAGAAATTCTCTAGTATTTTATATATAGTTTCTTTACTATCTCTTGTTGGTTTGTTTGTTTTTGGAAAAACAATTAATGGCGCCACGTCTTGGTATAATTTTGGTGTTTTAGGTTTGCAACCTTCAGAATTTGTAAAAGCTTTTACAGGTTTGGCAGTCGCAAAGTTATTAAGTGATAGGCAGTATAACTTTAAACTTGTAAAAAATCAAATTAAAGCATTTGTAATTATTTTTACTCCTGCTTTCTTAATTACGTTACAGCCAGATGTTGGTTCAGCACTTATTTACTTGGCGTTCTTTTTTGTTTTACACAGAGAAGGCTTAACCTTAAATTATATTATTTTAGGAACTTTGGTTATTGTACTATTTATTTTAACTATTTTATTTGGCACAACTTGGGTTTTAACCACATTGTATGTTTTAATGAGTGTTTTTACAGCTTACATTATTTATAAAGGTGGAAAACGCTTTGTACGTTTTAACTGGCACAAAGTTTTAGGAGTTTATCTTATTGTTGGAGCTTTTATTTTAGGGTCTGGGTTTGCTTACAATAATATTTTTAAGCAGCACCATAGAGATCGTTTCGAAATTCTTTTAGGTCTTAAGCAAGATAACCAAGGTATTGGTTATAATTCTCATCAATCTGAATTAACTATTAGTTCTGGTGGTTTAGCAGGTAAAGGTTTTTTAAAGGGAGATTTAACTCAAGGAGATTTTGTGCCAGAACAACACACAGACTATATTTTTAGTGTTATTGGAGAAGAATGGGGCTTTGTAGGAAGTTCTTTAGTTATTATTTTATTTATGATAATGATGTATAGAATCATCTATTTATCAGAAACCCACACCAACAAATTTGGTAGAATTTATGGCTACAGTTTGGCTTCAATTTTATTTTTTCATGTAATTGTAAACATAGGAATGGTAATAGGTCTTTTGCCAACTGTAGGTATTCCTTTGCCATTTTTCAGCTATGGTGGTTCTTCTTTATGGGGATTTACTATTTTACTATTTATTTTTATAAGGCTTGATGCTCATAAAAATTATGATTTATAATTAACTCTACCCAGCTTCTAAGTATTCTCTATCTATCTTATATTACTAGAATATAATAATTAAGGTGTTTCTTGAACAATATTATATATCCTATAATTATATTGTTTGAGCTCTAGTAAAGGCTCTATATGCCAAACCATTTATTATTTAATTAAGTTTATTGAGTTGGTGTTTACTTTAACAAAAGTTAATTTAAATTGAGAGCAAAAAAAAACTCTGAATATAAATTCAGAGTTTCAAATTTTTAAGGAATAAAATCTTACAATGCAGCTACGTGCTTTGTTAATTTAGATTTTAAGTTAGAAGCTTTATTCTTGTGAATAATGTTGTTCTTAGCTAATTTATCTAACATAGAAATTACAGTGTTTAACTTAACTTCTGCTTCTTTCTTGTCTTCTGAAGAACGTAAATCTCTAACAGCATTTCTTGTTGTCTTGTGCTGGTATTTGTTACGTAATCTTTTAGCTTCGTTACTTCTAATTCTCTTTAATGCTGACTTATGATTTGCCATAATTTCTTAATTCGTTTTTTTTATTAAAACTTTGTAGTCCGTACGGGAATCGAACCCGTGTTACATGGATGAAAACCATGCGTCCTAACCCCTAGACGAACGGACCATAACAATCAATCTTTTTTTATTGTTCCTGATTGCGGGTGCAAATATACAACCTTTTTTGACTTCGGCAAGTAAATTTGAAAAAAAATTACTTTTTTTTTCAAATTTAATATGCTTTAGCAAAAAGCACCCTTTTAGAAGACGGTTTTCCGCTAAAAATACACGTTCCAATTTCTTCTATTGCATCATTAGGAATACATCTAATAGTGGCTTTAGTTAATTCTTTTATCTTTTCTTCAGTTTCTTCAGTTCCATCCCAATGAGCAGAGACAAAACCACCTTTATTTTCTATAGTGTCTTTAAAGTCTTCAAAATTTTCTACAGAAGTAGTATGTTGCGTTCTAAAATCTACAGCTTTATGAAATAAATTCTCTTGTATCTTTTCTAAAAGATTGCTTACAAAGTCTACAACGTCTTCTTGGGCTACTGTTTCTTTTTCTAAAGTATCTCTTCTAGCTATTTCTACAGTACCGTTTTCTAAGTCTCTTTTACCAATTGCAATTCTAACAGGAACTCCTTTTAATTCATATTCAGCAAATTTTGCACCAGGTCTATAAGTGTCTCTATCATCAAATTTAACAGAAACTCCTTTTTTTCGTAATTCCTTTACAAATACATTTACTTTTTCTGAAATAGCTTCTAATTGCTCTTCTCCTTTATATATAGGTACAATAACAACTTGAATTGGTGCTAATTTAGGAGGCAGTACTAAACCATTATCATCTGAATGCGTCATAATTAAACCACCAATTAAACGAGTAGAAACTCCCCAAGATGTGGCCCAAACATATTCTTTTTTCCCTTCTTTAGAAGTAAACTTCACATCAAATGCTTTTGCGAAATTTTGTCCTAAGAAATGACTAGTACCAGCTTGTAGTGCTTTACCGTCTTGCATTAAAGCTTCAATAGTTAAAGTGTCTTCTGCACCTGCAAAACGTTCGCTATCAGATTTAGATCCTTTTACAACAGGCATTGCCATAAACTCTTCTGCAAAAATAGCATATACATCTTGCATTTGTTTTGCTTCTTTAATTGCTTCTGCTTTAGTTGCATGAGCTGTGTGACCCTCTTGCCATAGAAACTCTGCTGTTCTTAAGAATAAACGAGTACGCATTTCCCAACGTACAACGTTTGCCCATTGGTTGATTAATAAGGGTAAATCTCTGTAAGATTGAATCCATCCTTTATAAGTGTTCCAGATAATAGCTTCAGAAGTTGGTCTAACTACTAATTCTTCTTCTAATTTAGCTTCTGGATCTACTCTTAATTTCCCTGGTTTATCAGGGTCGTTTTGTAATCTATAATGTGTAACTACGGCACATTCTTTAGCAAAACCTTCTGCATTCTTTTCTTCTGCTTCAAACAAACTTTTAGGAACAAAAAGAGGAAAATAAGCATTTTCATGCCCAGTCTCTTTAAACATTCTATCTAGTTCTGCTTGCATCTTTTCCCATATGGCGTAACCATAAGGTTTAATAACCATACAGCCTCTTACCGCAGAGTTTTCTGCTAAGTCAGCTTTAACAACCAACTCGTTATACCATTTGGAATAATCGTCTGCTCTTTTTGTTAAATGTTTACTCATAATTAAAAGTTTGGCACAAATATTGTTATCTTTAAAGTGAAATTTATGTTAAAAAAATGTTTGTGTTTTTATCTTAAGAATACAAAACTACTACAAAAAGGTTAGAGACCAAGTAAAGTTTAGACTTTTTTCCTTAACAAGTTTTCAATATAATTAATGTTTACTAAAAAACAGTCTTATGAAACTATCATATAAAAAACGCAGCATAAACCAATTTATCTTTTTTATTACAGCTAATTTACTTTTGGTGTCTTGTGGTACTTATCAAAGTGCTTATAATGATGATGGTATTTATGGAAGTGATACTAATACAGAAAGAACAAAAAAAGTTATTGTAGTAGATGAAGAAGGTTATGAAAATTACAATAATAATTATTTTACAACCGAATTAGAACGTTTAGGTAATTTAAATGATAATGATGTTTTTGTAGATGTAGATTCTTATAATTCACCAGATACTTTATATGTTGAAGATAATTTAAACTACAATACAAATCCTTCTTGGGGAAATAACTCTAACAACGATGTTATTGTACAGGTAAATTTAATTAATGATCCTTATTGGAGTGGTTTTGGACCTTACTATAATAATTGGGGATATAATAATATAGGTTTTAATAATTGGGGTTACAACAATTGGAGATTTGGAAATAGATGGGGTTTTAATAACTGGGGTTACAATTCTTACTGGCACCCTTACCACAACAATTTTGCTTGGGGATGGAATAATAGATTTTATAGTCCTTATTATGGTAACATAATGCCTTACAGATACAATAGGTACAACAATTATAATAATAGATATTATAGAAACTCTACTTATGGAAGAAGAACAGCATATAATAATACTTACAGTAGAAGTAATTCAAATTCTAGAAGTTCTTCTATAACATCTAGAAGAAGAGCTAGCAGTACTAGATCTAATAGTTCTACTACTAGAAGAAGAAGCTCTACAACTACAACACCTACTAGAAGATCTTCTACTACGTCTAGAAGAAGTACTGGTAATACTTCTAGAAATTCTAGTAGTACAAGAAGAAGTTCTTCTACAAGAGGAAACTCTTCATCATCTAACAGAAGAAGCGGTTCTTCTAGTACAAGAGGTGGTTCTTCATCTTCAAGAAGAAATAATGTTAGTAGTAGTGTTAATAGAAGCCAAAGTTCTTCTAGAAATAGATCTGCTACATCTTCAAATTCTAGTAGAAGAAGTTCTGCCAGTTCGAGCAGAAGTAGCTCATCTTCAACAAGAAGTAGTTCTAGAGGGAATTCATCTTCAAGAAGTAGTTCTAGTAGAAGTTCATCTTCATCTAGAAGAAGAAGTTAAGATTCACATTAATTTAGAAAATTTTTAAAATGAAAAAAATATTAACATTAGCGGCATTGTTCGCAGTAACAGTAGTATCCTATTCTCAATCTTTAGGATACCAAGATTTAGCATTGTTGTTTTCTAAAGATGATGCAAATGGAACCGCTAGATTTACTTCTATGGGTGGAGCTTTTGGAGCTTTGGGAGGAGATATTTCTGTAATGAATATAAATCCAGCTGGTTTATCAGTATACAATAACAGTTCTTTTGCAGCTTCGCTTAATTCTAGAAATACAGACATTAGTTCTAATTATTATGGTAATATTAGAAATAATGAAGATCAGTTTCTAAACTTGTCGCAAGCAGGTGCTGTATTGGTTTTTGACAGTGCTTATAAATCTGATTGGAATAAATTTGCTGTAGGTTTTAATTATAGAATTACTAAAGATTTTACAGGTAATTATGATGTAAGAGGTAACAGCGGAGTTGCAACTTTTAGAGATTATCCATTAGACAACAATACTCCAACAATAGATTATAATGTTGCGGAAGAACAACGTTTCTTTAATAATTATACAGGTGAGTTAAATGAAATGAACATTGCTTTTTCTTCTGTGCACAGAAATAAATTACATGTTGGTGTTGGTCTAAATTTTTACGATTTAAATTTCAGTCAACGTTCTACTTTAGTAGAGTTTAATAATGATGGAGCTGGAAATACCTTAGATGCTAATTTATATCAAGAAAACTTTACTACAGGTGCAGGTTTCTCATTAAATTTAGGATTTATTTATAAAGCAACTGATAACTTTAGGTTTGGTTTATCTTATCAAACACCAACTTGGTTTACAGAATTATTAGAAGAATCTAACATAGTAGATAATGATGGTTTTATGGGAGATACAGAAATTTCTGTTAGTGAGAATAATACTATTTATGACAATACTTTTAATGGAAACTTTCCTTCGCAAAGATTTATTTATAGATTAAAAACACCAAGTAAATTAACAGCAAGTGCTGCTCTAGTTTTTGGTAAAAACGGTTTATTAAGTATAGATTACATTAACAGAAATTACGAGAATATGAAGCTTTCTAATGGAGACTTTTCTTCTGAAAATGATTTTTTTACAAATGAATTAAGAAATACACATTCTGTTAACATTGGTTCTGAGTGGCGTTTCGATAGGTTTAGTGTAAGAGGAGGTTACAGATTTGAGCAAAGTCCGGATAAATTAGCCTTAGATTCAGATAATTTAGAAGGGTATTCTTTTGGAGGAGGTTATAATTTTGGTAACTTTAAGGTAGATTTAGCTTACAGTAACAACAATAGAACTGCACCCTATAATTTTTATCCTGGGTTTAACGTAAATTCAGCAAATCTATCAATAGATAATAGCATTTTTACAACAACACTTACTATAAATTTATAAAATATAACACTTATAAATCTAAGCTTCGCTAGAATTAACATATAAAATGTTTTTTCAAGCGGAGTTTTTACGTTTTATCTGTTTAAAATAATCTTATTTATCTTTTTTCCCTTAATTTTGCAATTCAATTTTTAGAACATGTCAGATACTAAAATTACCATACAAGAAACTACCAATAATACCATAATTAAATATAACAGTAATACTATTTTAATTAATGGTGGTAGTTATGAGTTTAACAATATAGATGAAGCTAAAAACTCTCCTTTAGCTCAACAATTATTTTATTTACCGTTTGTAAAAAAGGTATTTATTACAGCTAATTTTATAGCAATACAACGTTTTGATATTTTAGAATGGATAGATGTCCAAGAAGAAGTAAAAGAGCAAATAGAAGCTTACTTAAATGATGGAAATGCAGTTGTAAACGAGCAAAAAACATCTAAACAAGAAGCAATAGAAGTGTATGCAGAGGTAACGCCAAACCCAGCAGTTATGAAGTTTGGTACAAATAAAGCATTAACACAAACAGATGTTGAGTTTAAAAATATAGATGAAGCAAACGCGTCATCTCCTTTAGCGCAAGCAATTTTTAACTTTCCGTTTGTAAAAGAAGTTTTTATTTCAGATAACTATATTTCTATTACCAAATATGATATGGTAGAGTGGAATGAAGTTTATGGGGAAGTTAGAACTTTTATTAGAGAATATTTAGCCGACGGAAAAACAATTATTAAAGAATTACCTAAAGAAGAAGCTGCTACTTCAGAAAATAAAGAAGTAGTTCCTGAAGTTGCTTTAGAAGGAATATCAGCACAAATTGTAGATATTCTAGACGAATATATTAAACCTGCTGTTGCTGGAGATGGAGGTAATATTGCCTTTAGGTCTTATGATGAAGCAAATAAAGTTGTAAGCGTAGTTTTACAAGGTGCTTGTAGTGGTTGCCCTTCTTCTACAGCTACATTAAAAAACGGAATAGAAAATCTATTAAAAGAAATGTTACCAAATCAAATTAATGAAGTGGTTGCAATTAATGGATAATTAATAATAAATGGCATTTGGTTTTTCCAAATGCCTTAAGAATACTATATGTCAAAAATCATTAAGCCTTACAAAGATTCAGAATTAGGAAAAAAAGAACAAGTTGCACAAATGTTCGACAATATTTCTGGTAATTATGACGGATTAAACCGTGTAATTTCTTTAGGAATAGATGTAAAATGGCGTAAAAAAGTTGTAGAAATTGTCGGAGAAAATAATCCGAAACAAATTTTAGATATTGCCACAGGAACAGGAGATTTAGCTTTAATGATGTCTGCTTTAAAACCAGATAGAATTGTTGGTTTAGATATTTCTTCTGGTATGTTAGAAGTTGGAAAACAAAAAATAGCAAAAGCAAACCTTTCTGATAAAATAGAAATGATTGTTGGTGATTCTGAAGATATGCCTTTTGAAGACAATACTTTTGATGCAATTACGGTTTCTTTTGGTGTTAGAAATTTTGCCAATTTAGACAAAGGAATTAAAGAGATTGCTAGAGTTTTAAAACCAACAGGTGTTTTAGTTATTTTAGAAACTTCTAACCCAACAAAGTTTCCTTTTAAACAAGGGTATAAATTATATACTAATTTATTTTTACCAGTTGTAGGTAAACTGTTTTCTAAAGACAAAATTGCTTATTCTTATTTATCTGAATCTGCAAATTCTTTTCCTTTTGGAGAAGCTTTCAACAATATTTTACAAAAAAATGGGTTTACCAATACAGAACATAAACCGGTAACTTTTGGAGTTGCTACAATTTATACTGCACGTAAATAATTATGAGTAAAAGAGTTTTAATTTTTGGCTTTTTCGTATTACATTCTATTGCTTTTTTTGCACAAAGGGAAGAAGTAGAATATTTACCAACTTTTGATAAAAAGAAACTACATTATGGTTTTTATTTAGGTTTAAATCAGAATGATTTTAAACTTAACTTAAGAGAAAGCGCTATTACAGATGCTAATATAACTGTAGAAGCAACAACAGGTTTTAATGTTGGTTTAATTGCAGATTTACGTTTACACAAAAATTTAAACTTAAGGTTTGAGCCAGGTTTGGTAAGTAATTCTAAAAGAATTTTATTTAACCATTTAAAAACATCTAGTGTACCACAAGATAGTATTAGAGAAGTAGGTTCTACGTATTTGCATTTACCTTTGGTTTTTAAATTTAGTACAGATAGGTATAAAAATTTTCGTCCGTATTTATTAGCAGGTGTTTCTTACGATTATAATTTTTCTAGTAATGAAGCTAATCAAGATGATAATTCTGCTGGACAGTTTAGAATGCAAACACACAACTTTATGTACGAAGTTGGTGTTGGTGTAGATTTTTACTTATATTATTTTAAGTTTTCGCCATCTATTCGTGGTGTTTTTGCTATGAATAACGAAATTAAATACGATGACGACCCTAATAGTAGGTGGACAGCACCTGTAAACTTTATGGGAACTCGTGGTATTTTCTTAAACTTTGCTTTTGAGTAATATTTAATTACTAAAAACCTCTCTTAAATTCACTCAGTAAAATTGCAGTTGCAGTAGCAACATTTAGGCTTTCTGTTTCTTGTGTTTCACCAAATCTTGGTATAGATATTTTATGTTGAATTAATTCTTTAATTTCTTCAGAAACACCATTTGCTTCATTTCCCATTATTAGAATTCCTTCTTTTGGTAAACTAGCTTTATACACGTTTTCACCATTCATATCTGCTATAAAAGTAGGTAAACTAGTTTTTGTAAAGTAGTTTTTTAGATCTGTATAATGAATAGAAATACGAGTTAAAGAACCCATAGAAGCTTGTACAACTTTTTGGTTGTAACAATCTACAGTATCTTTAGAACAAATTAATTCAGAAACACCAAACCAATCGCATAAACGAATAATTGTACCTAAATTACCAGGATCGTTAATTGTGTCTAAAGCTATAATTAAACCAGAATTTTGCAGAGCTTTCTCTTCAGGAATTCTAAAAAGGCCTAAAACTTTATTAGGAGATTTTAAAGTACTTATTTTCTTTAATTCTGTTTCAGAAATAAATGTAATTAAATCTTTAGAAACCGTTGTTTCAAAATCTTCTGTACAAAAAAGTGTTTCAACTTTAAAAGAAGAATTTAATAATTCATTTACCACTTTTATTCCTTCAGCAATAAATAAATTATGCTTCTGTCTATACTTTTTTTGCGATAAACTTGTTATTAGTTTTAGTTGATTTTTTGAGATACTCATTAATTCTATCTAATTGGAAATAAACCGTTGAAAAATACTATTTTTGATATTAAATGTATTGCTAAAGTAATGAAAAAACTTTCTTTTTACTTTTTACTTATTTTATTTTTTGCAGCTTGTAATTCTACCAAACATGTTGCAGTAAATGAACACATGCTTACGCAAAATTATATTTTTGTAGATAGTGTAAAAAACAATAGTACAGAACTACAAAAATATGTACTTCAAAAACCCAACCCTAAGCTGTTAGGTTTGCCATTTGGGTTGTATTTTCATAATTTAGGAAATCATGATAAACCTAAAACTCCATCAGAATGGGGAAAAGAACATCCTAAGAAATATAAAACGATTAAAAATATTTTT
>CAXBIR010000093.1:0-10847 GCA_963975825.1 uncultured Polaribacter sp. | reverse complement strand
TTTATTTACTATTTTAAAGAACATTTTTAAGCTGAATTGCATCTGTATTGATGTAAAAAAGCAACCATTATTTCTAATGGATTGCGAATATAAAAAAGTTTTAATAAATGTAGTTATAAAATTATATTTTTTTTCTGTGGGTAGTTAAAATATAAATTTTGAAGATTTTTTACAATAGACTTTGCAGTAAATATGATAGCCTTTTTTTTTATTTAACTTCCTAATAACAAGAAACTTATTTTTTAGATGTTTTTAAATAAAGAAAAACGTAATTAATTTATTTTAAAATTCACATTATTTTTTAATATGAGAATGTATGTTGTTATTTAATATTTTACCGAAAGTTTATTTTACCAAATTAATAATTCAACATAAAAATTCTTGTATCGCATTTATTTTAATCAAAAAACATATATTTATAAGCATATAATACATTGGCATTTATTGAACATTGAAAACAAAAAATTATGATATACATTAAGAGAAATGAAAAATTATCTAAAAAGAGCTATGTGAAAGTTATCCTTTTCGTTGTAACTTTTTTAGTCGCTAACACTATATTTTCAGACTGGGAACATTTTAAATCTGGATTGTTTGGAATTTAATAAAAAACCTTTCTTTATCAGAATCATATAAATGTTTTAAAGATTACTGTGGTCTAAAAAACAGCGTATAAAGTGTTCCTGTTCCTCCTGCTCCACCTCCTATATTTATAGCAATTGAGCCATCTCCTTTTAAATCTCCCACATAAGATATTGAACGTGAAAATCGTTCCTCTGAATCTAAATTTAAATTGAAATCTCCATCAGTATTATTTATCCTTGAAAATGATTTAACTGTCTTATCAGCATTCAAATATAGAATATAAGCCCATCCTTCGTTTTGTTGATTCGCTCCTGTAATTAACTCGGTAATTCCATCACCATCAATATCTCCTACTGCACACATTGCATGACCAAATTGTCCTCCAAATGAACCATTTGGATTTATATCGGAAACCAATTCATCAGTAAAACCATTCATTCCCTCGGTAATTTTAATTTTAGATGCTACATTAAAAGTAGATGCGTTTAATGAAAGAATCCAAATAGCTCCCTTTCCACCATCAGACATAAAAGCACCTACAGCTAATTCTTTAGTTCCATCATTATCAATATCACCAAGCATAGCTACTTCTCTACCTCCAAATTGGTCTCCATCTTCAAGCCCCACACCAAAACCTCCTTGTGTTGAACTTATTGTAACGGTATTTGCATACATTATTTGTGATGCGTCATTTAAAAATAAAATATTTATAGCACCTCTTTGCACACCACCATCATTAGAACCTGGATTACAAGCTACTAAATCTATACGATTATCTCCATTAATATCTCCAATAGCTGTTAAACCATTTGCGATAATGTTTTGATTTTTCACATAATCTTTCACAGTGCCATTAGCATTAAGGTGAATAATATATAATGAATTATTTGGAGGTACTGGAGAAGACACTGCAATATCTGGAATTCCATCTGCATCATAATCCCCTATTCCTGCAACCCCATAGCCAAAAAAGTTCCCTGCATTTAAAGTTTCTGTAAAACCTCCTTCAAGCATCGATATTTTTTGATTGCTTTGAACAGTCCCGTCACTATTCATAAATAAAATATAAACAGCTCCTGCATCTATACCTCCATCATCGTCTGAACGTGCTCCAACGACAATATCTACAACACCATCTCCATTAACATCTCCTATTTTATCGTGGTCTCTACTAAATCTATCGCCACTTTCTAAATTTGCGAAAAAACCACCAGAACCATTTTCAATAGTCACAAATCCTTCAGCTTGATAAGGTAATGTTGGTATTGTAATAATTTCTTTGGCTATACCATCATCTGATTTATTACTGCAACCATAAAGTAGTACTAATAGTAACAAGATTCCTACAAATGGTTTTACATTTTGAAGTTGAGATTTTTGAATTTTCATTATAAGTAGTAGTGTTTTTTATATTGGACTTTGATTAGATTAAAAGGTTTAATTCCTATAATTTTAAGCCTCTAAGTGTATAAAGAATATGACCTTGTTTTATCAAAAAATATTAATGGCGTTAAAGATAATTAGATCAATTACAACTTATAATAATTTAAATGGCTAGGTAACTAATTAAAAAATCTCCGATATAAAAAAGTTTTATATCGGAGAAAAATAATATGGTTTCATTTTAAAAATTATAAAATTAGAAGTTAATCTTAATCTATAACATTTCTTTTTCTAGCCATACCGGGGGATGTTTTTATGAAATCTTCTATTTCTTGTTTGTTAATTTCTGGATTGGCTCCTTCTTTACTCGCTACTAAAGCCCCAACTGCACAAGCATAATCAATAGCATTTTGTGGTTCACTGTCATTTATTAATTTATCTATTAAAGACGCTAAGAAAGAATCGCCAGCACCAACAGTGTCTACAACAGTTATTTTATAGCCAGTATTGTAATAAAAAGTATCATTATAATACAATATAGCACCGTTGCTACCTTTTGTTACACAAATAGATTTGGTGTTTGTTTCTTTGGCAATAAATTGTATAATTTCTTCTAAAGAATCTTTTTTAAATCCTAATTCTGCAGCAATTTCAATAATTTCTTCATCATTAAATTTAATAAAATCTGCTGTCTTCATTAAATAACTTAAAAGATCTTTGGTGTAATGTGGCGTTCTAAGATTTACATCAAAAATTTTATAATTAGCTAATTTTAAAAGTTCAAATAATGTGGTTCTAGAAGTAGAATCTCTAGCTACTAAACTTCCAAATATAAAAACATCAGCATTTTTTGTAATTTCTTTAGAAGTATTGGTTAGTTTAATATTGTCCCAAGCTCTAGGAGAATTAATAATATATGAAGCAGCACCATTGGTGTCTAAAGTTACTTGTACAGTTCCTGTTTTTAAGGTTTCATCTATTTGTACATTATTTCTGTTAATACCCTTTTTGTCGATTAAATTAAGTATTTCTTCACCTTCAATATCTTTACCTACACTAGTAATTATAGAAAGATTGTTTCCTAAAGATTGTAATCTTAAAGCAACATTTAAGGGGGCACCTCCTATTTTTTTATGATTCGGAAAAATATCCCATAGAACCTCACCAAAACAAACTATATTCTTCATTTTAAATGTTTTTTTTAATAGTTATTGTTTATTTCTTGCAAGCTCTTCTCTACACCATTTTTTGTGATACTTTCATATGCTTTTATATAGGCATCTGTAAATATTTTTGATGTGTGTAAGTCTCCAAAAACAGTGGTTAGTTCTAAAAATGCAACAGGATTTGTTTGGGCTTCAATTGCCTTTTCATTTAAAACAAATTTCAAGACATCTCTTATCGTTAAATCATTTCCTTTTTCATCTAAACCTAAACTATAAATTGCCCAAGCAGCAACAACAAAAGCAGCAAGATCAACAGTATTGTTTTTAGTTGCTAATTGAGTTTTTACTGTTGGTAAAATAAATATTGGAAGTTTAGCAGCAGTTTCAGAACAAATTCTATCTATTTGATCTTTGATATAGATATTTCCAAATCTCTGAATTAAAGATTCTTTGTATGCTTTTAAATTAACGCCTTTTAAGTCTTTTAAAGTTGGGGTAACTTCAAAATCCATATATAAGCTTAAAAATTTACTTATGTTTGGGTTGTGTACAGCTTCATCTATTGTTTTATAACCTATTAAAGCACCCAAAATACCTAAAACAGAATGTCCTGCATTAAGTAAAGCCAATTTCATTTTTTCAAAAGGCAAAACATCTTCTACAAACTGGGCACCTACATTTTCCCAGTTTGGTCTTCCGGCTATAAAATTATCTTCTATTACCCATTGTATATAAGGCTCACACACAACTGGCCAAGAATCTATAATACCAGAAGATTTTTCTAAATCTGTAATATCTGTTGGTGAAGTAGCAGGTGTAATTCTGTCTACCATACTATTGGGAAATGAAACATTTGTTTCTATCCAAGAAACTAAATTAGGTTCTGCAACAGCTACATAACTTAAAAGCATTTTTTTAGCCATGTGTCCGTTTCCCTGAATATTGTCGCAAGACTGAAGTGTAAAACCTAATAAACCTCTTTCTTTTCTTAGCTTTAAAGCTTGTGTTAAATAACCAAAAATTGTTTTTGGTGTTTCAGGGTTTTTTAAATCGAATTGAATTAATGAGTTATTAAAATCAAATGCCCCTGTAGCTTCATTGTAATTATAACCACCTTCCGTAATTGTTAGTGTAATAATTTTAATAGCTTCATCTGCCATTTTCTCTATTACTTGTAACGGATTTTCTGGTGCATAAAGATATTCTACAATAGAACCAATTACTTTTTTGGTTAAAGTACCATCTAATTCTTTAACAATTAGGGTATACAAACCATCTTGTTCTTTAAGTGTTTGGTATATTTTAGCGTCAAAATCTAAAAGAGCAACACCACAAATTCCCCATTCAGATGCGTCTTTTTCCTGTAATAACAAATCTGTATAATAGGCTTCGTGTGCTCTATGAAAACAACCAATACCTACATGTAGTATACCAGCTTTTACATTGTCTCTACTATATTTTGGTGTGGCAACTTTATTAGAAATTGCTGTAAGATTTTGTTTATTTAATTTATAAGTATTCATGCTCTTCTAATTTATTTGCTTTCAAAACGTTGCAGTAAAACTGCAAAAATAATTATAGCTCCTTTTACGACTTGTTGTGGATAAGATGGTACGTTTAATAAGTTTAAAATATTACCTATTAAACCTAAAATTAAAACACCCATTAAAGTATTTATAGCAGTTCCTTTTCCTCCGTTTAAACTAGCGCCACCAATAACAACTGCAGCAATAGCGTCTAGCTCCCAAGCCATTCCCATATTTGGTGAACCTAAATTGGTTCTTGATGCAACAATAATAGCAGCTGTTGCCGCTAAAGCACCAGAAATAGCATAGACTAAAAATTTGTATTTATTAACCTTAATACCAGACAATCTAGAAGCTTCTTCATTACTACCAATAGCAATAATTAATCGTCCAAAAACATTATAACGTAACATAACCATTGCAAAAATTACTATTAAGAAAAATACAATAGCAATATTTGGAATGCCTAATGTAGCGTTGTTTGCAAAGTTAGACATGAACTCTCCTCCTGGAGTTTTAAATGTGATTGGAGACCCTTTAGAATAGATAAAACCTAAACCTCTAGCAATTGTCATTAATGCTAATGTGGCAACAAAAGGGGCCATTTTTTGAAAAGCAACCAAATAACCTGCAATGCTTCCTAATGCGAAACCAATAATTATGGTTAATAAAATTGCAACAGGTAGAATAACAACATTTACTAAAATAGCAAAGGTTACTGCCAATAAAGCAACCATAGAACCAACGGATAAATCGATTCCTCCTGTTAATATTACTAATAACATACCAATACTAATAATACCAATACCAGATACTTGTTTTAATAAATTAGAAAGATTTGTTGCTGTAAAAAATACGTCTGAAATAGAAGCTGAAAAAATAACCAGCAAAATAAAAATGAATATTGTATTGTGTTTTACTAAAAACTTAAGAAAACCTCCTGGGCTGCTTAGTTGTTGTTTTAATGAAATTGCCATTGTGTATATTTTTTAATAGTTGTTTTGTTTTAGAGAGCTTGTTTTAGTTGTTTACCAATTGAATAACGTAGAATGTTTTCTTCAGAAAATTGATCTTTAGATAATTCGCCATAAATTGTACCTTCGTGCATTACTAGAATTCTATCTGAAATTCCCATAATCTCAGGCATATCAGAAGAAATTACAACTACACCAACACCTTTTTTGGCTACTTCATTAATTAGATTGTAAATTTCAATTTTAGCACCTACATCTACTCCTCTTGTAGGTTCATCAATAAAAATGACTTTACTATCTATGCTTAACCATTTGGCTAAAGCAACTTTTTGTTGATTACCTCCACTTAGATTTTTAACATTCACTTCAGAACTTGGTGTTTTAATGTTTAATTTTTCAATTAAACCTAAAACATTTTTAAATTCATTATCAACATTTATAAAACCTAGCTTACTAGATATATTCTTAAAACTGGTTACACTAATATTTCTTCTGATAGAAAGTGGTAAGAAAACTCCGTCTTCTTTTCTGTCTTCAGAAACAAAACCAATTTGATGTGCAACTGCACATACTGGCGATTTGGTTTTTATTTCTTTTCCTTCTAAAACCATAGTTCCAGATTTCTTTTTTTCTGCACCAAAAATAAGTTTAGCCGTTTCTGTTCTTCCACTTCCTCCTAAACCAGCAAGACCAAGAACTTCACCGGGTTTTACAGAGAAAGAAACATCATGTACCAAATTGTCTTTTGCAGTTAAATTTTTGACTTCAAAAATGGGATCTTTACCAATTACAACATCTCTTGAAGGGTATAAATCTTTTAATTCTCTACCAATCATTAAACGAATTACACCATCTGTGTCTGTATCTGCAACAGCCATAGTACCGGTATCTAAACCATCTCTTAACACCGTTACAGAATCTGCAATTTTAAATATTTCTTCTAAGTGGTGCGAGATATAGATAATAGAAATTCCTTTGTCTTTTAGCTTAAAAAGATTGTCAAATAATTTTTTGGTATCAGTAGGATCAAAAACGGTTGTTGGCTCGTCTAATACTAGTATTTTAGTATCTTCAGATAATGCTTTGGCAATTTCTACTACTTGTTTTTGTACAATACTTAAATCTCTAACTCTTGCAGAAGCATCAATTTTAAAACCTAAAGAATCTATTAATTCTTGAGCATCTTTTGTAATACCTTTCCAATTCATCCAAAATTTACTAGCACCTAATTTGTGTAAGTAAATGTTTTCTGCAACAGATAAATCATTTACTAAAGATAATTCTTGATACACAACACTAATGCCTAAAACTTGACCATCATGTGTGTTTTTTGGATTAATTTCTACACCATCTAATACTACTTTACCAGTATCTTTTTGGTGTACACCACTAAGAATTTTTACTAGTGTAGATTTTCCAGCGCCGTTTTCGCCAAGTAAAGCATGAATTTCTCCTGGTTTTACTTTTAAATTTACATTTTCTAGTACAGAAACAACACCAAAACTTTTTGATATTCCGGTCATTTCAAGTCTATATTCACTTTTAGAATTCTGCATTGCAATCTTATTTTAAATATTAAAATAATGCTTTAGGGTTGTAGTATTTAGCAGCATTTTCTTTTGTAATTAAAAGAGGCGCTGTAAAAGATGTTTTAGCAAAATCTCTTTTACCGTTCATATACTCAATAGCATATTGAACCGCATTTTTACCAATCTGTACAGGACTATTCATTGCAGTACAACCGTAAAAATCAGTATCCATAATGTATTTAATTGCTTCTTTTTGTCCATCTGCACCTGCAACAATTAAAATATCGTCTGTTTTACCAGCTTGTTTTATAGCTTTAATAGCACCTAACACACACACGTCAGATTCTGTAATTACAACATTAATATCTGGGTGTGCTACCAAAATATCTTCCATTGCTTTTAAACCACCTGCATAAGACCATTCTGTATATGCTTGTGTTTTTATGTTTAAATCTATTTTACCTTGTGTTCTTAATTGTTCTTCTGTAATACCTTGCAATAAACCTTGTTTACGTGTTCTACCAACTGGGTTACCAGCGTTACCGCTTAACAAAGCAATATTCATTTGTTTGTTTCCAAAGTTTTTAACCAACCACTCACCTGCCAATGCTCCGTTTGCAAAATTATTAGACTGTATTGTAGTTACAAAATCTGCTGAAGGATTGATAGAACTGTCTATAATAAAAACAGGAATTCCTGCTGCCTTTGCCATTTTGGTTACACCAACCAAAGCATCTGGATCTTTAGGGTTTAATAATAACGCGTCTACACCTTTAGTAATTAAATCTTCTACTGCTGCAATTTGCTTATTAATATCATTTTGTCCATCTGCAGATAAAAATACCATTCCATTTTGTTCTGTCGTAGTTTTTATGCTCTGCAACAATGCTTGGTAATAAGGTGCGTTTAAAGAAGGTGTACAATAACCAATTTTTTTACCTGTAAGATCTATTGCACTTGTAATTGTATTGGCTGTTTCTGTATTGCTGTTTAATGCGTCTTTTGTAGTAGTGGTTTGTTCTACACAATTATAGAAACTTAATGTTAAAACAATAGCCATTAGGGGCTTTAATACTTTTTTGTAAACGTTTGTTATAGTATTTGTTTTCATAATATATAATGTTGGTTTGTAAATTATAGTTTATTAAAATAAGGTAATATCTAATTGTAACACAGTTACTTCTTTTTCAGGATTCCACATGGCCATAACCTCTACAGGTAATTTATAAGTACCAATAGAAATATTTCTATTAAAAGCAGCCCCCACATTTATAATGTTTCCAGCACTTTCTGTATAAAAGGTTTTATCGGTTACCAAAGACCAAGCTCCTCCTGCAAAAACAGATAAGCTAGCATCATCTTTTTCCCATACTTTACTTTTAACTTCAAAATACTGAGTCCAAGAGTTCTTTAAAGAACCATTTGCTTGTACTTCATAATCTCCAGAACCTCCACCAATTATTGTTGCTAAATATAAAGATGTATTAGGTGTAATGTTGTATCCAAAATTAATGTCTACAAAATTATAACCTTGTGTTTTATCATAGCTCCAATAATGTAGTTTATCTCCTCTTTCTTCTACACCAGTATAATTATTATGTGTTACCGCTTCTATAAAGAACTTGTCTGAAAATCTATATTTTGTATAAATAGAAAACTCTTTATAATTGGCACTTACATTTAAGCCTGTGTTTTTGTTTACTACGTCTACACTTGTAAAACTTGCGCCTCCCCAAACCCCAGCTGTAAACTTCTTATTTCTAGAATTGTACTCTAAACTAGTTGCAAATATTGCTCCTGGATGTACAACAAAACCATGCCAAGTATGCATGTTTTTTAGATGTCCACTTGCACTAAATGCCTTATAAGTGTCTTCTTGGGCAGAAGCTGTAGCTATTCCTAAACAGAATGCGAAACAAAACAATGCTGTTCTAAAGTTACTGTTTTTTAAGGTAGTTTTTGTTTTCATTTTTAATATTTCCATTATTGTTTTCTGTTTTTTAACACTTTCGTCTTTATAAACAACTAAGTATTAGTGAAATCAATTAAACGTAATAATGACGTTTAATGGTCAAATGTATTAAATTAAAATTGAATATTCCTAATTTTATTTTAAATTTATTTATTATATTAACATTATTATATACTAAATTATCATAAATCTCTTATTAAGTAAGGTTATTTCATTATAATTATTTAATGTATATTTGACGTTAATAAATGTAAATTACATCTTTAAAACAAGTTTTATATGCCTGTAAAATCTAATATTGTTCCAAATATTTCTGTAGATTGTGTTGTTTTTGGTTATGATACCGTTACAAAATCTCTAAATATTCTATTAATAAAACGTTATTTAGAATCTGAGAATACAAAAGAAGTGTTGGTGGACGATTATGTTTTAACGGGGTATCATATTCAGGATAATGAAACTTTAGACGAGTCTGCATCTAGAGTTTTAAAAGAATTAACGGGTTTAACTAATATATATAAGAAACAGTTTAGAGCTTTTGGAGACCCAAAACGTTTAATGGATGAAAAGGATCTACCTTGGATTAAGAATGAAGATTTTAATTTAAGAACTGTTACAATTGCCTATTATTTTTTACTTAAAACAGAAGATGTTCATCTAAAAAGCAATAAAAACAAGGCAAAATGGTTTCCTGTTCAAGATTTACCTAAAGTAGGTTTCGATCATCAAAAGATTATACATGAAGCCTATGAAGATTTAAAAATGAAGTGCCTATCAGAGCCTATTATTTTTGAATTGTTACCAGATAAGTTTACTATTAATGAGGTACAAGAAGTGTATCAATCGATATTAAGTATAGAAATAGACAATCGTAATTTTAGAAGAAAACTAATCAACAAAAAATATATTATTCCTTTAGATGAAAAACAAGTAGGTGTTTCTAAAAAACCTGCACAACTCTATATGTTTAGTAAAGATATTTATCAGAAAATGTTTCAGAAAAATTATTTAATTAGTATTTAATGGCTATAAACACTTTTATATTTGATATGGATGGGGTTATTATAGATTCTGAACCTTTTTGGAGACAGGCTCAAATAACACTGTTGTCTAAATACAATGCACATATTACTACAGCAGATTGTATAAAGTATACCATGGGTAAAAGAATTGATGATGTTGCCATTACTTGGTGTAAATTACATGCTCTAGAGGTTGCACCTAAAGTATTAGAACAAGAAATTATAACTATGGTTGTAAGTTTAATAAGTACACATGGGGTTGCTAAAACTGGTTTGTATGAATTATTAGATTTTTTAAAAGAAAGTAATTATGAGATAGCATTGGCCACCTCTTCTAGCCTACCCATCATTAACGCTGTTTTTAATAGGTTGTCTATTGCCCATTATTTTAATGTGGTTTGTAGTGCAGATGCAGAAGTTTATGGCAAGCCTCATCCTGCAGTGTATTTAAAAGTAGCTAAAAAATTAAATGTAAAGGTTAGTAATTGTTTGGTTTTAGAAGATAGCGTTACTGGTTTAATTGCTGCAAAAGCTGCCGCTATGCAAACCATTGTTATTCCAGAAGATGCCACTGATCCTCGTTTTTCTTTAGCTGACAAAACCTTATCTTCTATGTTAGAAGTTGTTGAATATTTAAAGGTTTAATAACTACTATTTTAATTCTTTTTTCTTTTCCATTGATGAAAAGAA
>CAXBIR010000092.1:0-11165 GCA_963975825.1 uncultured Polaribacter sp. | reverse complement strand
TAAACAATATTTTAAAAAACCAAACACAGGAATTTTTATTTTTGGGGAATTCAAATTTATATTTTTAAGTAAACTTTTTCTTTTTATTATTTTAAAAAACAAATAAAATAACAAGTATAAATATACAAAAAAAGAATAGCAACACAAGTTTACAGTTACGTACTAGATAAATAAAAGACTAGTAATTACAAACCTCTTTCTTTTTTAATTCTATCGTAAGCTTCTTGTATACTTTGAAATTTCTCATTTGCACCTTTTAGATGCTCTTCGCCTAAGCCTTGTAATTTATCTGGATGGTATTTTTTCACCATTTTTCTATAAGCTTTCTTAACTTCATCATTAGAAGCGGACTGTGTAATTTCTAAAATCTTATAAGCATTATCAGATTCATCATAAAACATTGCTTTTATAGAGATGTAATCTCTATCGTTTATGTATAAATAACCTGCAATTTTTCTAATTTCTTCTACTTCGCTTTTAGATACGAAACCATCTGATTTTGCAATACCAAACAAGAAATGTAACAATTGTAAACGAGATGCGTGTGGCATATGACTTCTTATTTGCATACAAACCTGTCTTGCAGAAACGTCTTTTTTTACAATACCTTTAAAAAGTTTAAAAGCACTGTTTGCACGTTCTTCACCATACATTCCTATAAATTGAGATCTCACAAAATCTAATTCCTTTTTATCTATTTTACCGTCAGATTTTATAACTATAGATGCTAAAACAAGTAAACTCATTTCAAAATCTCCAGATTGTGTATTTACATTATCTCTTCTATTTTTACCAACTCTTTCTTGGTATTCTTTTTGTTCTAGAGTTAAATCTTCTTCAGAAAAACCATCTACAAAACTACCAATTGCAAAACCTATGGCAGCGCCTATTGGTCCGCCAAAAGTAAACCCTAAACCTGCTCCCAACCATTTTGTAAAATTTCCCATAAAAATATTTATTATTTTAAGCTGTAAATATACAAAGTTCATAGGTTTTAAGCTTAAAAATATCTTGTTTGCATGAGGGATTGAAGCGTTTGTTTGAGCTCTTTTTTGTTTTTCTCAAAAAAAGCGAGTGCGTAAAGCCCGACAATTTTTAAATAAAAATGAAGTGTAACGTAAGTTTTATTTAAAAACTGACATGCCAAAAAAATTTAAAACACATATAATATACAACTTTTAGTTTGCATCAATTTTATTGATGTTTCTATCGAAACAACCGTTTTTATAAAGTTGAATTTTACTGAACTAATACTTATCTTTGCATTTTAAAATTAATAATTATGTATCCAGAAGAATTAGTAAAACCAATGCGCGACGAGTTAGTAAACGCTGGTTTTGAAGCATTATATACAAGTGAAGACGTTGATAACGCAATGTCTAAAGAAGGAACAACTTTAGTTATGGTAAACTCAGTTTGTGGTTGTGCAGCTGGTACTGCTAGACCAGGAGCAATTGCTTCTTTAGGTGCAGATAAAACGCCTACGAACTTAACTACTGTTTTTGCAGGTGTAGAAAAAGAATCTACACAAAAAGCACGTGAATACATGATTCCTTTTCCTCCATCTTCGCCAGCAATTGCGTTGTTTAAAGATGGTAACTTGGTACACATGTTAGAAAGACACCATATTGAAGGAAGATCTGCACAAATGATTGCTCAGAATTTAGCGCAAGCTTATGAGGAATTTTGCTAGTATCCTTTTTTAAAATAAAAGACTTTTAAAAAAAAATCCATTCTATTTTGAGTGGATTTTTTATTTTTACTAAAATTTACCACATGTTATCTACCTACACTAAAGAAGAATTAAAAAAGAAGTTAAAAACACAAAAAACAATGTTTGCCATAAAGTGTATTGTTATAGTTTTTATGGTTGTTTTCGCTATATTTTCTACTGTAGAAAACGGTATTTCTTTTCATACATTTTTACCTCTATTTTTTATTCCTATGAGCATTTATATGTTTACTGAAATGAAGAAAATAGAAAAAGAATTAACACTAAGAAAGTAATATGAATAAAGAAAATGTAATTTCTAATACAATTACTTTTGTAAAAAAGGAGTTAAAAGATGCTGAAGGTGGCCATGATTGGTTTCATATAGAACGTGTTTTTAAAAATGCTATTTTAATTTCTAAAGATGAAAAAGCAGACATTTTTGTGGTTTCTTTAGCGGCACTTTTACACGATATTGCAGATCCGAAGTTTTATAACGGAGACGAAACTGTAGGGCCAAAAGTAGCTTCTAAATTTCTTAAAGAACAACAGGTTAATAAACAAACAATAGAGCATGTTGTAAACATAATTAACCATATCTCTTTTAAGAATTCTTTTGAAAAAAACGGTGAAAAATTTAATTCTATAGAATTAGAAATTGTGCAAGATGCAGATAGATTAGATGCTATTGGTGCTATTGGTATTGCACGCTGTTTTAATTATGGTGGTTTTAAAAATAGAGCAATCTATGATCCAGAAATTATTCCTAATTTAGAAATGACAAAAGAGGAATACAAGAATTCTAAAGCACCGACAATTAATCATTTTTATGAAAAATTATTGTTGCTTAAAGATAAAATGAATACGTCTTCTGGTAAGAAAATTGCAGCCAAAAGACACGAATTTATGGAAACTTATCTAAAACAATTTTCTGAAGAATGGAATGGAATTAAATAAATTTTTGTGATACAAATATTTATTCAATAACTAAAATCTATTAAAACAAAGGTTTTTTAAACAACTTTATTTGTGTTTAAATTTTAAACTAATACAATTGCGTGCAAAAACAAGAAAACCTCTTTAAAACAACTGTAAATTAGTTTTTTCAATTAATTTTCTTTAGCAGCTTCTAAAGCAGTAATTTTATATTCTAAGACAGAAAGTTCTTCTGCTTTTTCTATTATTTGATCTACAGATAAATTAGTACTAGAATTTATAAAGTTTAAAATTTCTAAACTTTTAAAATTATAATAACTTAATGTTTCTTCAATTTTATCTTTGGTGGTTTTCATTTTTTATTGAACTAAATTTAACATCTCACTTCTATATTTAGATGCAGACTTTCCTGTAAACTCTTTAAACAATTTGTTAAAATGAGAAAAATTATTAAAACCACATTCATAACAAATATCTGTAATACTCATATTACTTTCTGAAAGTAATTTTGTAGCATGTACAACCCTGTATTCATTTACCAACTTAGTAAAAGTTTTATCTGTAGTTTTTTTAAAAAACCTACAAAAGGCAGGAACCGTCATACTTACCAAATCAGAAATTTCATCTAAACTAATGTGTTCTTTAAAATTCTCATTTATATGTTTAAATATAACATCTATTTTAGTACTATCTTGTGGTTGAGTTTCAAAAGCAAAACCATCTGCATTTAATATAGTATAATCGTCTGTTTGTGCTAATTCTTTTAAAATATGTAAAAAAGAAATAATTCTACTAGGCCCCTCTAAATCTACTAACTCTTCTATTTTTGCCCCTATTCTTTTTTTAATTTCAATATTAAAACGAATTCCTTTTTTTGCACGTTCAAAAAGTTGCTCTATGGCAACCATTTCTGGAATCTTAAAAAATTCTGACCCTAAAAAATCTGGTTTAAACTGAATAAGAGTTTCAGAACCATTTGTAGTTAATCTATCTGTAAAACCTAAATGAGGTAAATTAGAACCTATTAAAACCAATTGACTATTATTAAAATAACTAATATGGTTACCTATATGTCTCTTACCTTTTCCTTTATTAACATATACAATTTCTATTTCTGGATGAAAATGCCAAAAAGCTTTGTTCTTTTTTAAGAACTGTACATGTTTTTTAACTAACAAAGAACTACCAAAACTTGGCGTAATTTTTTCTAGTGTTGGTTTTGTTTTCATTTAAAAATCGTTTAGAAAGCAAAATTACAACACTTAATAGTAATAAGTTGTATAAAATTAACTTTATTATATACTAAATTAACTTAACCTTAATTTAACAGTAATTATATTGATAATTTAGCACACATATAAGTCAATTTTGATGTTTTCAGAACTTTAAATCTACTATAACTTTGCAGTGTTAATAATCGTGAAATTTAATAATATGAAAACGACAATTAAAAATTACCTATTAGTAGTAGTATTAATGTTAGGAACATTAGTAAACTATGCAAACAACAATTCTATTGATATAATAGAAGGAAAAAAAGTAAGATTAGAATTTGAACTTGTAAAAAAAGGACATACGCTATCTATTAAAAATGAAAACGGAACTATCTTATATAGCCAAGTAATTAAAGAATCTGGAAATTACTCTAGAATGTTTGATTTATCTGAACTAAAAAGAGGGAATTATACTACAGAATTAGAAAAAGATTTTGAAATTATTATAAAATCTTTTTCGGTATTAGATGGTAAAATTTCTTTTAACGGAGAAAAAACAATTTTTAAACCTGTAATTAGAATAGAAAACAATAAAGTTTTATTTTCTAAAATAGTATTTGACAAAGAGCCTTTAAAAATTGAAATTTATTATGAAAACGAAATAATTCTATTAGAAACTATAACAGAATCTGAAACTGTTTTAAACAGAATATATACTGTTTCTAAAGAAAAGAAAGGAGATTATAAAGTTGTAATAAATAGTAACAAAAGATCTTACTCACAAGATTTTAGTCTCTAAAAACATAGTTAATTGTTCATTAAATTACTGCTATAATTTAATGCAAAAGCGAGCCATCTCAGGCTCGCTTTTTTGTTGTCTTTTATTTTTAATTTCCAGGAAAATTAGGTTTTCTTTTTTCTAAAAAAGCCGTTGTACCTTCTTTAAAATCTTCGGTCCCAAAAGAGTCTCCAAAGGCTTCTATTTCTGTATTAAAACCATTTACACCATCTTTAAAATTTGCATTTACTGCAACAATTGCTGCACTAATTGCAACAGAAGAATTTCTTAAAATTTTACTCGCAATTTTTTCTGCCAATGGTAATAATTCTTCTTGAGAAGTTACATGATTTACTAAGCCAGAATTTTTAGCATCTTCAGCAGAAATCATTCCTGCAGTCATAATCATTTCCATTGCTTTTCCTTTACCAACTAATTGAGGCAAACGTTGTGTACCACCATAACCAGGAATTACACCTAAAGATACTTCTGGTAAACCCATTTTTGCATTATCTGATGCAATTCTAAAATGACAAGCCATAGCTAACTCTAAACCACCACCTAAAGCAAAACCATTTACAGCTGCAATAACAGGTGTAGATAAATTTTCTATAAAGTCGAACAACATTTCTTGTCCTGCTCTTGCTAAACCTGCCCCTTCTTCTACAGAAAAATGTGCAAATTCAGAAATATCTGCTCCAGCCACAAATGCCTTATCTCCACTACCAGTAATTACAATCGTTTTTATACTTAAATCGTCTTCTAAAGCCTCAAAAGCATTATGCAGCTCTTCTATTGTAGCTTTATTTAAAGCATTTAATTTCTTAGGTCTATTAATTGTTATTTGTGCCAAGGCACTTCTTTTTTCAACTAAAATATTTTCAAAATTCATTTTATATGTATTTAAAATTTTATTTTTTTGGTAAAATAACAGTAAAAACAGTTCCTACACCTACAGTAGATGTAAAAAATATAGTACCATCATAAGCTTCTATAATGTTTTTTATCATGGCTAAACCTAAGCCCATTCCACTAGATTTGGTTGTAAATTTAGGTTCAAAAATTAAGTCTTTTACTTCATTAGGAATTCCTTTTCCATTATCTGAAACTACTATTTTAACCTTAGTTCCTTCAGAAAGTACCTGTACGTTAATTAAAGGATTTTCTTCATTTTCTGTGGCTTGTAGTGCATTTTTAACCAAATTAGTTACAATTCTAATTAATTGGGTTTTATCTAGAAAAGCGTGCAGTTCTTGTTCTTTTGGTTGATAAATTACAGATTTTTCATTAAAAATATCTAGCGCTAATTTTACAACACTAATTATTTCAATCTTTTCTTTTTTCTGAGTTGGCATTTTAGCAAAATCTGAAAAAGCAGAAGCGATAGAACTCATTACGTCTATTTGTTGTATTAAAGTTTGGCTATATTCTGCTAATTTATCCTTTATATTTTCATCTTCTGGATTAAATTTTCTTTCGAAACTTTGCACAGATAAACGCATTGGCGTTAAAGGGTTTTTAATTTCATGAGCTACTTGTTTTGCCATTTCTCTCCAAGCTTGTTCTCTTTCACTTTTAGCTAATCTAGCAGCACTTTCTTCTAGCTGATCTATCATGTTATTGTAAGCGTCTACTAAAACTTCTATTTCTGAACTTGCCTTGTTTAAAATAATTTTCTCGTTTCTTTCATTTAAACGCGTCTGTTGCATTTTGTCTGAAATAGTTTTTATAGAGCGCGTAATATAACTTGACAAGAAATAAGCAAAAGAAATTGCTAGAAGAAACATTAAAACATATACTAAACTTAATCTGTAGATAAACTCTTCTAATTCGTGTTCAATTTCAGAATTATCTTGTGTAAATTGTAGTTCTATAATACCAATTCTCTTAAATTTAGGGTCGTTTATATAAGAATAAGACGTTTGATAACTTGTACCATCTATTTCTTTATTCTTAAATATTCTGTGGTTAGAGTTTTGTGCTAATTCATTTACAATATAATCTGTAAGTGGAGATTTATCTATCTTTTCAAAAGCATTACCAAATGATGTTTTTAAAAGCCTTCCTTCTAAATTGTAAATAGTAATATTAAGTTTATTAATAGAAGATATCTCATAAATTCTATTCTGAAATATTTTTGGTAAATTCTCTGTATTTACAGCATATGTAGTTTTATTGGTAAGCTCTAGCTCTATAGTTTCTTTAGCTATGGCTTCTTTACGCTCAAAACGCTGAATGTTATAGTCTTTAGTTTGCTCGTCGTATTGATAAACAGTTACTCCTAAAATTAATATTGATGCTAATAACACCAACAATATCATAGATAAAAATATACGAATTCTTAAAGAAAAGTTTTTAAAAAGCTTCAAATTTTATTGTTTTATTCTTGTTGTTTTCATTGTTAAAAGATCATCGATCTTACCGTCATAATCCCAATCATATCTGCTTTTCCCTACAAATCCGTCTGTTGTTTTTTCTATAAAATAACTTACCTTCATTTCTCTGTTATTGTAAAAAAAATTAACAATTAAAGAATCTTTTTCAACAGACCATTTACCATCAACATTAGAAAGTTTTTCTCCGTTATTATTTAAAAACCAAGCAGAAAAAGTACCATCTGAATTGTATTTAGATTGTGCAACCTGTGTTGGATTATTAAATTTATCTTCAAAAACATATAAAGAATCTGAATTTTGATAAGTTGCCATTTCTATTTTTAAATAACTGGTTTGCCAACTATCTACCATAAATTCTTTAATAGTTTTTTCTTCTTTACAACTTACAAAAAGCGTTCCGAAAACCACAAGAAAGAAAAGTGTTTTACTATTCATTTATAACTAAATTTTAAGAGTACAAGATAACTAAATAAAAAAAAACACTACAAATACACTAACTACTTTTTGTTTTGTAGGTTATTTATAAGTTCTATTTATGTTTTAACTTCATTATTATTAGATATAATGAAGAAACTGCAGTAACACTGTTTGCTAAAATCATTGGTAAACTGTTTAGGTGAATTCCGTAAATTAACCACAAAACAATACCAACAAAAAATATAGTAAACATAGATAAAGATAGACCTGAAGTGTCTTTTGTTTTATAAGTTTTATAAACCTGCGGCAAGAAAGATATAGTTGTTAAAACGGCTGCTAACAAACCTATTAACTCGTAAAAATTAATCATATTTTATTTTTTGTTATGAATAAACCTTCTGTTTATCAATTCTATTTTTTAGTATAAATAAGTAAGGAATCTAATATTTAAAATATTAGATTCCTTACTTAAAAAATATGTTTATTAATGGTTTATAAATTAACCAACGATGTTTACAATTTTACCCGGTACAATAATTACTTTTTTAGGAGTTCTACCTTCTAACTGTGCAATTGTTTTTTCATTAGCCATTACTGCTGCTTCAATTTCTTCTTTAGATAAATCTAAAGGTAGTTCTAAAGTAAAACGCATTTTTCCATTAAAAGAAATAGGATAATTCTTAGCACTTTCTACTAAATGTTTAGCGTCAAAAACAGGGAAACCTGCTGTAGAAATAGATTCTTTATTCCCTAATTTACTCCATAATTCTTCAGAAATATGTGGTGCATAAGGTGATAATAAAACTAATAAAGGTTCTAAAACTTCACGCTTATTAGATTTTAAAGCAGTTAACTCATTTACAGCAATCATAAACGTAGAAACAGAGGTGTTAAAAGAAAAGTTCTCTATATCTTCTTCTACTTTTTTAATTGTTTTATGTAAAACCTTTAACTCTTCTTTTGTTGCTTTTTCTTCTGAAACTTCAAAAACTTCTCCGTTAAAATATAGTTTCCATAATTTCTTTAAAAAAGATGAAACACCAGAAATACCTGATGTTTTCCATGGTTTAGCTTGTTCTAAAGGTCCTAAAAACATTTCGAATAAACGCAATGCATCTGCACCATATTCTAATACAATATCATCTGGGTTTACAACATTGTATTTAGACTTAGACATTTTTTCTACTTCTCTACCAACCTTATAAACTGCATCTTCTAAAATAAATTCAGCATTTTTATAATCAGCATTTAAAGCATGGTTTTTAAAAGCTTCTACATCTAAATCGTCAGAAGCATTTACTAAGGAAACATCTGCATGTAAAGGTGTTTTAACAATCATTACAAGGTCTGCAAAATTAGGATTCAAGAATCCTTTGTCTAACAAGTAATTTTTAACAACTGTTTCAAACTCATCATCTGAATTAAATAAATTCTTAGAAACAAATACTGATGGTATTTTTGCTAAAACATCATCATTAGATTTTTCTATAGAACAACCGTTTTTAACAAAAGGAGTTGCTTTGTAAACAAAAGCAGAAGTTCCTAAAATCATTCCTTGGTTAATTAGTTTTTTAGCAAACTCATCTACAGGTACAATACCCTTATCAAACAAGAATTTTTGCCAAAAACGAGCGTATAATAAGTGCCCTGTTGCATGTTCAGAACCACCAATATATAAATCTACTTCTTTCCAATATTCTAAAGATTCTTTACTTGCAAATTCATTAGAATTTGTAGCATCCATGTATCTATTAAAATACCAAGAACTTCCTGCCCACCCAGGCATTGTATTTAATTCTAAAGGAAAAACTGTTTTGTTTTTTAATTTTTCATTAGAAACTACTTTATTTCCTCTAGAATCCCAAGCCCATTCTGTTGCATTTCCTAAAGGTGGTTTCCCATCTTCTGTTGGCAAGTATTTTTCTACTTCTGGCAACACAATTGGTAAGTGTTTTTCATCAATCATTTGTGGCATTCCGTCTTTATAATAAACAGGAAATGGTTCTCCCCAATAACGTTGTCTGCTAAACACAGCATCACGTAAACGATAATTTATTTTTCCGTAACCAAAGCCACGTTTTTCCATTTCAAAAATGGCTAATTTTAATGCTTTCTTATATTTTAATCCGCTTAAAAAATCTGAATTTGCAATTACAGTTCCGTCTTTATCTGCATGTGCAGCTTCAGAAATATCTACTCCTTCAAAAATATTAGGAATTGGAATACCAAAGTGTTTTGCAAAATCATAATCACGCTGATCTCCACAAGGAACTGCCATAACTGCTCCTGTACCATAATTTGCTAAAACGTAATCTCCAATCCAGATTTGAATTTTTTCACCAGAAAAAGGATGAATTGCATATGCACCTGTAAATGCACCAGAAATGGTTTTTACATCTGCCATTCTATCACGTTCAGAACGTTTTGCAGTTGCAGTAATATAAGCTTCAACATCTGCTTTTTGAGCATCTGTTGTTATTTTAGAAACCAACTCGTGTTCTGGAGCTAGCGTCATAAAAGAAACTCCAAAAATAGTATCTGGTCTTGTTGTAAAGACATCTATTTTATATTGATTTTCTTCTTTAGAAACCTCTTCTTTTTCTGCTACTTTTTCAATCTTTTTAGGAAATTGAATAGCTGTGTTAATTGAAGCGACTACTTTTAATACGTTTTCTAAAACCTCTTCATTTGTAAAACGAACAACATTAAAGCCTTCGTTTGCAAAGTAAGTATCTCTTGCTGCTTCATCTTCTTTACCAGAAAACTCTACAATTAAGTTTTTAGCAATACAAACATAATCTACTAAAAATGTACCAATTGTATATTTTTTTCTAAATTTTGAAGCGCCTTTTTTATTTTTTAACTCATTCCAAAGTGTAGTTTCTGCTTTGGTAAGGTTTTGTCTTAATTCTTTTAAAGCTTCTAATTCTTTGTAAGATAATTTTACTTCAGAATTTGTACTTCCAGAAGCTCCTTCAACTTTAAAAGTAACCATTGCTCCAACAGATTTCCCAATCCAATTTGTTTGAGAATCTTTTAATGGTTGTGGCCAATCTATAGTTTCTAAACCGTCTAATAAACGCTGTGCATAAGCAGAAATACGCATAGACCATTGTGTCATTTTCTTACGAACAACTGGATGGCTTCCTCTTTCTGAAACTCCGTTTACAATTTCGTCATTTGCTAAAACAGTTCCTAAAGCAGGACACCAGTTTACTTCTGTATCAGACAAAAATGTTAAACGGTATTGTAATAAAATTTCTTCTTGCTCTGTCTTAGAAAATGATTTCCATTCTTCTGCAGAAAAAATAGTAATATCTTCATCTGAAACTGCATTTACTTTTGCATTTCCTTCTTTCTTAAATATTTTTTCTAAAGTAGCAACATCTTCTGCTTTGTCTGTATCTTTATTATACCAAGAATTAAAAAGTTGAATAAAAATCCACTGTGTCCATTTATAATACTCAGGATTTGATGTTCTAACTTCTCTACTCCAATCAAAAGAAAAACCAATTTTATCTAATTGTTTTCTATAAGTTGCAATGTTTGCTTCTGTAGTTTTTGCAGGGTGTTGCCCTGTTTGAATTGCATATTGTTCTGCTGGTAAACCAAAAGAATCATACCCTTGAGGGTGCAAAACATTAAACCCTTTATGACGCTTGTAACGTGCATAAATATCACTTGCAATATATCCTAAAGGATGCCCAACATGT
>CAXBIR010000091.1:0-11208 GCA_963975825.1 uncultured Polaribacter sp. | reverse complement strand
TTATATCAAAGAGATTTTGAAGCAAATAAAACAGATGCAGTTTGGTTAAAAAGAGCCGTTTCTAGAATGTTTAACAAAGGATGTCAAACAGATCCTTTATTTGAAAAGCTTGTAAGAGCTTATGCAGAAGCTTCACCATCACCAGAAGCATATTCTTTCTTAGCTAATGTTTTAGAAGATAATGGAGATAGTGCAGGAGCAAACTCAATGAGAGAAAAGTCTTTTAGCTTAGAAACAGATCCTTTAAAGAAAGCTAAGTACAAGTTAAAGTTTGCACAAGCAGCTAAAGATAGAGGTCAGTTAAGTAAAGCTAGAAGTTTAGCTAGAGAAGCATTAAAGTTTAATCCTAATTCTGGTAGAGCATATTTATTTATTGCTACTTTATACCAGTCTAGTGTAAACAACTGTGGAGAGAATTTATTTGAAAAAAGAATGGTATATGTTGCAGCTTTAAATATGGCACAAAGAGCAGCATCTGTAGATCCAAGTATTTCTTCTAGAGCAAGAAAATACATTAGTATTTATAGACAAAATGTACCAACTCAAAAAGATATATTTAACGCAACAGCAACTCCAGGAGCTAATTTTACAATTAAATGTTGGATTGGAGAAACTGTAAGAATACCAAATAAATAGTTTCTTGAAAAACTATAAACAAATATTAATAAAAAGCATTACTGTAATTTCTTTTACAGTAATGCTTTTTTCTTGTTCTAATAGTACAGAAGAGGTTCGTAATTTTTTAGAAGAAAAAAATTTACCAATCGGTAAGGCAAAAGAAGCCTATCATGTTTATAAAGATTCAGGAAAAATTACATCAAAATTAATAACACCTTTGTTGTTAGATTTTAGCAACAGAAAAAACCATCCTTATAACGAGTTTCCTGAGGGAATAAAAATTATTAATTTCAATAATTTCGGAAAAGATTCTGTAACTATTACAGGAGATTATGCTTTGTCTTATGCTAAAACAGAAGTGTCAGAAATTAAAGGAAATGTTGTTGTAGTAAATCATACAGATAAATCTAGATTAGAAACAGATCAACTGTTTTGGGATCAAAAAACAAAATATTTTGTGTCAGAAAAACCTTTTGCAATGTATAAAGAAAATGATACTATTATAGGCGTTGGTTTTGAATGTAAAGAAGATTTAAGTAAGCATTTAGCTAAAAAAACAACAGGTAGAATAGAAACAAAAGAATAAAATTATGAATAAACTTTGGAAATTTTTTCAATACGGTTATTTAATGGTAGCATTTATATGCTTAGTAGAAGGTGTTGTACGTTGGAATACAGAAAGAAGTAGGTCTTATTTATTTCTTGGTTTCGCAATAATGATTATCTTAGTATTCTTCTTTAAGAGACATTTTAGAAAAAAAGTTGAAAAAAGAAATAACCAAAACAAATAGTTTATAAATTTCTGAATGGAAATTGAACTCATTATTATACTATTATCAATTATACTTTCCGCATTTTTTTCGGGAATGGAAATTGCATTTGTTTCAGCAAACAAACTTCATATAGAATTAGAAAAAAAGAGGGAAGGCTTTATTCCTCAAATTCTAAATAAAATAACACAAAAATCATCAAAATTTATTACCACTATGTTAGTTGGTAATAATATATCATTAGTAGTTTACAGTTATTATATGGGAAGGTTCTTGGTAAGAATTTTACCTTTAGCTGGCTATAATGATTTTTCTGTTTTATTAATACAAACCATAATATCTACAATAGTTATACTTGTTACTGCAGAGTTTTTGCCTAAAGCAATATTTAGAATTTATGCAAATGAAGTGTTAAAAATATTTGCGGTACCAGCATATGTGTTTTATGTTTTATTTCATTTTTTCTCAGAATTTATTACGTTAATTTCAGATTTTTTTCTGCGTGTTTTCTTTAAAACAAATGCAGATGAACAACAGGTAGAGTTTAGTAAAGAAGAATTAGGTAATTATATTTCTGAACAATTAGAAACAGGAAATGATGATGATGAAATGGATTCTGAAATTCAAATTTTTCAGAACGCGTTAGAATTTCATAACGTTAAGGCAAGAGAAGTAATGGTTCCTAGAACTGAAATTATTGCTGTAGAAATTCATGAAAAAGTAACTAATTTAAAGAATATTTTTATAGAAACAGGTCTTTCTAAAGTTTTGGTTTATAAAACTTCTATGGATGATGTAATTGGTTATGTAAATGCTTTTGAGCTTTTTAAAAGACCAAAAACAATTAAATCTATTTTACTTCCGGTAGAAATTGTACCAGAATCTATGATGATTAATGATATTTTAAATATCTTAATGAAGAAGCGTAAAAGCGTTGCTGTAGTTGTAGATGAATATGGTGGAACTTCTGGAATGATAACTGTAGAAGATATTGTAGAAGAATTATTTGGTGAAATTGAAGATGAACATGATTCTCAAGTATTTTTAGAAGAAAAAATAAATGAATCTACCTTTAATTTTTCTGCAAGATTAGAAGTAGATTATTTAAATGAAGAATATGGTTTAAGTATTCCTAAATCTGAGGCATATGAAACTTTAGGTGGTTTTATTATAGAACAAACAGAAAATATACCAGAAGAGAATGAAGTGGTAGATTTAGAAGGTTTTGAAATTAGAATTTTAAATACTAGTGGAGCTAAAATAGATGATGTTTGTTTAAAAATTATCGATTCTGAAGATTAGTAAAAATTACTTCTTTCATATCCTTTAAAATTACCTATTAACTTCCTAGTTATTTAGTTTAAAATGGGTTGCAATATTAAAACCCAAATCGTATATTCGCCCACTGAAAATAAATTAAAACGTATGGCAATTTTATCAAAAATTAGAGAACGCTCAATGTTCTTAATTATCATAATTGGTTTAGCACTTTTTGCATTTGTATTAGATCCTTCTACTTTAGGAGATTTTTTCAATTCAAGTAAAGTAAATGAAGTTGGAGAAATAAACGGAGAATCTGTTTCTACACAAGAATTTGCACAAGCTATAGATGCATATAAACAACAAACGGGTAATAGAGTATCTGAAATGCAAGCAGCAAATACTGTTTGGGATAACATTGTTAGAAAAAAAATATACAAAAGTCAATTAGACGAAGCAGGAATTACTGTTGGAGAAGAAGATGTTTGGAACGAGGTAATTAGTGCACCATCTGTTCAAAACAATCCTCAGTTTCAAAATGAAGCAGGTTTATTTGATGAAGGAAAGTTAAAAACTTTTTTAGCAACAACTAAAGAAGAAAATCCAGATATGTGGGCAGCTTGGTCTAACTACATGAATCAGATTAAAGAAAATGCAGAAACAAATACTTATAACAAGTTGGTTACTGCTGGTTTAGGAGCTTCATTAAAAGAAGGAGAAACTGAATATTTAATTGAGAACACAAAGTTAAGTGGTCAATTTGTTTATGTACCATATTCTTCTATTGCAGATAGTTTAGTTAAAATTAAAAAATCTGAAGTTGCATCATATATTAAAGATAACGAAAGTCAATTTAAAGTAGATGCCGCTAGAGATATCTCTTATGTTAAGTTTGATATTAGAGCTACTCCAGAAGACGAAGCAGCTATTAAGCAAGAAGTTGCAAAGTTAATTGAAGATTCTTTAGATAGAGATAATAACTCTAGAGCTGGTTTTAAAACTACTACAGAATATAAAGAGTTTTTATCTGAAAATGGTTCTGATACCAATTTAGATTTAAATTTTAAATACAATGCTTCTGTTAACCAAGCAGTAGCAAATGAAATTTTTGCAGGAAAAGAAGGAGATGTTTTTGGACCATATAAAGATCAAGGATTCTTTAAAATTTCTAAAATTACAGAAGTTGCTAAAATGCCAGATTCTGTAAAAGCTAGTCATATTTTAATTCCTTTTGTAGGTTCTCAAAGTGCTACACCAGATGTAACAAGAACTAAAGAAGAAGCTAAGAAATTAGCAGATAGTTTACTTACAGTAGTAAAGAGAAGAAGTAGTAAATTTGCAGATTTAGCAAAAGAATTTTCTTCTGATAAAGGTTCTGGAGCAAAAGGCGGAGATTTAGATTGGTTTAACTACAATAGAATGACACCTGCTTTTAGAGATTATACTTTCTCTAACAAAAAAGGATCTTTAGGTGTTGTAGAGACTCCTTTTGGTTACCATGTTATAAGTGTAGATGATACTAAAAATAATCAAACAGTTTTAAAGTTAGCAACTTTTTCAAGACAAATAGTTCCTTCTGAAGCTACAGAAAATGATTTCTTTCAAAAAGCAGAACAATTTGCTTTAGCTGTCTCTAAAACTACAGATTATTCAACACTAGCAAAAGAAAATAATTATAACTTAAGACCAGCAGTTGGTTTAAAGGTTTTAGATGAAAATGTTCCTGGTTTAGGAAACCAAAGACAAATTGTTTCTTGGGCTTTTAAAGGAGATACTGATAAAGGAAGCTTTAAACGTTTTGATTTAGAAGGTAGTTATGTAGTTGCTGTTTTAACAGAAAAATCTGAGAAAGGATTAATGTCTGTTGAGAAAGCAATTAACAGAGTAAGACCAATTTTATTAAATGAAAAGAAAGCGGCTTTAATTTCTGATAAATTAGAAGGTTCTTCTTTAGAAGAAATTGCAAAAACAAATAATACAACAGTAAGAACTGCAAATGGTGTAGATTTAAAAAGCTCTTCTTTGTCTGGTGTTGGTGCAGAACCTAAGGTTGTAGGTGCTATGTACAGTGCAGAATTAAATAAAGTTTATAATAGTATAGAGGGTAGTAGAGGAGTGTTTTCTTTTGTTGTTAATAAAAGAGAGTTACCAACTGCTTTACCAAACTATGAATCTAATAGAAAGAAAATTGCAGAAGCAAGAAAAGCATCTACTTTTAGAATCTATGAAGCAATTAAGAAAGCTTCTGATGTAGAAGATAACAGGGCTAATATGTATACCTCTAACTAAGAGTTATATTAATAATATTAAAAAATCCGTTCAATTAATTTTGAACGGATTTTTTTTGCTTTTAAGCTAAGTAAAACATTTAAAAATGTGCATTTGTAAATGTGTTTACTATTATATGTAAGTTGATTTTAGAGAGTTTTATTAAGTTTAAAAGTAACTAATTTATATAGTTGCTTAAATTGATGTTCTTATATTTTAAAAGCTTTGTTAAATAATTAGATTTCCTTCCTAAAATAATAAAGCCTTTTTGATTTCTCAAAAAGGCTTTATTAATAATATATTAAACTAAAGATTAAATCTTATCCGTTCATCGAGATTAAGAATTCATCATTGTTTTTAGAGAACTTTATTCTATCGTTAATAAATTCCATAGCTTCTATAGGATTCATGTCTGCTAAATATTTACGTAAAACCCACATTCTTTGTACGGTTTTAGCATCTAATAACAAGTCATCACGTCTTGTAGAAGATTTAATTAAATCGATAGCAGGATAAATTCTTCTATTAGAAATATTTCTATCTAATTGAAGTTCCATGTTACCAGTTCCTTTAAATTCTTCAAAAATAACTTCGTCCATTTTAGAACCAGTTTCTGTAAGTGCTGTTGCAATAATGGTTAAAGAACCACCATTTTCTATATTCCTAGCAGCACCAAAGAAACGTTTTGGTTTGTGTAGTGCATTAGCATCTATACCACCAGAAAGTATCTTACCAGAGGCAGGAGCAACTGTATTGTAAGCTCTTGCTAAACGTGTAATAGAATCTAAAAGAATAACAACATCGTGTCCACATTCTACCAAACGTTTTGCTTTTTCTAAAACAATATTAGCAACTTTTACGTGTTTGTCTGCAGGTTCATCAAATGTTGAAGCTACAACTTCTCCACGCACATTACGTTTCATGTCTGTTACTTCTTCAGGACGTTCATCAATTAATAAAACTATTTGATAAACTTCAGGGTGATTTGCTGCAATTGCATTTGCAACATCCTTTAAAAGCATTGTTTTACCAGTTTTAGGTTGCGCTACAATCATACCACGTTGTCCTTTTCCTAATGGAGAAAACAAATCTATAATTCTTGTAGAAAGAGAACTTCCTTTTTCTGCTAAATTGAATTTTTCTTGAGGAAATAACGGAGTTAAATGCTCAAATGAAACTCTATCTCTAACAATATTTGGGTTTAAACCATTAATTTTAGAAACTCTAATTAAAGGAAAATACTTTTCACCTTCTTTTGGTGGACGAACATTACCTCTAACAGTATCTCCTGTTTTTAAACCAAAAAGTTTAATCTGAGATTGAGAAACATAAATATCATCTGGAGACGATAAGTAGTTGTAATCTGAAGAACGTAAGAAACCATAACCATCTGGCATCATTTCTAAAACACCTTCACTTTCTATAATACCATCAAATTCAAAATCTGGGTCTCTATATCTATTATTAGATTTGTTACCGTTACTTCTAGAGTTACTTTTTTCTCTATTTTGATTTGTGTTCTTGTTTTTCTGTGGCTGGTTTGTTCTGTTTTGTTGTGGCTTATTATTTTGTTGATTCGTAGGTTTTGTTTCCTGCTTATCACCTTTAGGCTTAGAAGCTACAACTTCCTTTTTGTCATCAGACTTAACAACTTTTTTTGGAATAGGTTTTCTTTGTGGCCTTGGTTTTGGTCTTTCTGTTGCAGTAGTTTCTTCTACTTTTTCTACAGTAGGTGTACTTTTATCTGTAACAGTATTCTCTGTGGTTGAAGTTTTTTCTAATACGGGTTTGTTATCTGAAACCTGAGGCTTCTTAATTACACGCTTTCTTTTAGGTTTTTCAACTTTTTCAACTTCTTCTTTTTTAGGTGCAACTGCTTTTGCTTTTGATGGATTTGCAGCTTGTGTATCTAAAATTTGATACACTAAATCTAATTTTTTTAATTGACTAGTTTTGGTAAGACCTATAGTTTTGGCAATACCTTGTAGTTCAGCAAGAGTTTTTGCTTTTAGTTCTGAGATTTCGAACATTATAAAATTGTTAAGTTAAATATGAATCTTAATTTTGTAAGACTTGTATGTTTTTTTTTGATTGGTTCTGCTTTGTGTAGTTCTACAAAACAGTTTTTGTGCGGTTACTATAAAACAAATATATACATTTTTTTTTAGTTTTGAGTTTTCTTTTTAAAAAAGAATGTGCTACTTTTGCTTCATTAGAAATAACAAATGATTCAAAGAATACAAACAGTATATTTATTATTAGCTTCAATTATTTCTGGAGTTTTAATTTTTGTTTTTAATTTGTGGAAATCTATTAAAAAAGATATTTTTGCTTTAGATTTGTTAAATAGTGAATCTTTAATGTTAAAGATAATTCCTATTTTATTTCTAGTATCGGCAATTTTAGCATTTGTAGCTATTTTTATATTTAAAAATAGAAAATTACAATTTGTTATAGGTCGTTTAACAATTTTGATAAACCTTATTTTATTAGGATTATTGATTTATGTATCTCTAACTTTACCTGGAGAAGCTTCTGTTTCGGAGAAAGGTATTGGGATGTTTATACCAATTTTAGCTATTTTGCTTGTTGTTTTGGCAAATAAAGCTATTAAAAAGGATGAAGATCTTGTAAAATCTGTAGATAGATTGCGATAAAACTAACATCTTAGTATATTTAGTGCGAAAGAAAACCGAGATTTATTCTCGGTTTTTTTATTTTCTAATTTTAAATACGGCTTTTAGGAAATAGTTAATTTACTCAAATAAAATACTTTAACTTAAAAATAGGGTAATTGTAATTAATTTAAATAACTAAAAAACAGTAACTTAAACATCTGTTATCCCTGAATTCAGGGATACATAACCCTGAATTCAGGGATAGTGAAAATATACTGTTTTCAGGGATTGTAGATTCTACATTTCTAAACTAAATTTGTAGTGTAAGTAATGAAAAAAAAAATATACGTTCACGTAGCAGATGACCATAAGATTCTAATTGAAGGAATTATAGCTGTAATAAATACAGATGATGACATAGCAATTAGAGATTTTTCTTTAACCGGACAAGAAGTTATAGATTGGTTTAAGAAAAAAGAAAATAAAGCAGATGTTCTAATATTAGATATAACAATGCCTGTTTTAGATGGTTTTGAAGTTTTAAGATATTTTAAAGACAATAAAATAAGTCAAAAAGTAATTGTTTTATCAAGTTATGATGATGTTAAAATTGTTCAAGAAGTTTTAAATTTAGGAGCTAGTGGTTACATCTCAAAAAATAATGCAGGAGAACATATAGTAAAAGCTATAAAAGCTGTAGCAAATGGCGAGCAGTATTTTAGCAATGACATACAAGAAGAGTTAATTAAAGCTATTTCTGGTCAGCAAACAAGAAAAGGTGGCATGCCAGAAGATTTCTTATTTGAATCTTTAACAGAAAGAGAAAAGAATGTTTTAAAGCTTGTTACAAAAGAATTTAGTACAGGAGAGATTGCAGATAAATTAAATATTAGCCCTCATACTGTAGAGTCATATAGAAAAAAATTATTAAGAAAATTAAATGTAAAAAATTCAGTAGGATTAGCAATGTATGCAGTAAAATATAAATTAGTATAACCTAGCCCCAAATTTTAAGTTTTAGATTTTTAAATCTTGCCCCTAAAAAACTTCAAATTCTATTCCCCCGAATAAATACTAGGATTATTTTGTATACATTGTTTTTCTTATTTGTTTAAATATAAGTGAATTACCTCAAAACTACAATCGTATAACCTCAACAAACTACCTTATTATGAAAATTACTAAATTATTATCATTTGCCCTTGTATCCGTATTTTTTTTATCTTCTTGCTCAAACAACGAAACTTTACTTCCAGAACAAGAAACCAAAAATTCATTAAAATCGTATAAAGTAAAAAGAGATGCAAGTGGTGCATATTCTATAGATTATGATTTAGTAGAAAACGTAAAGTCAGATAAAGTAAAGAATAATATAACAAATACTAACGAGTTTCATTTATACGAATCTGACCAAGCAACAAGTAAAAAACAAACAGAAGAACTTTTAATAGACGGAGACAAACTAAGCATTGGGTTTGTAGATACTAGAACAAATAAAAATTCTAATATTGTAATTGAAGATGATAATATTGAATTAGCACAAAAGAATGATGAAGATGATGTAATGTTATCTACTTACAGTATTACTAGTAATGAAGATGGAACTTATGAATTAGACTTTACAGTAAAAAATAAAGTAACTGTAGACTTTGTATATAATGAAGAATTAAGTACATATGAAATTCATTTAGAAAAAGGAAAGTCTTCTGAAACAAGTTTTTCTAGAAATTTCACTAAATTAGATGGCGAAGTTTTAAGAATTGATTTTGTTAATCATTACATAAATAGTCTTAGTTCTAAAAGTTACTTTTCAAGATCACTAATTACAAGGAAACCTAAAGTTGGTGTTGGTAATGGGTCTGAATTATTTTTATAAAGTTTGAATAAAATTTATACTTTTTTATATTTAGTTTTATTACTAAATTCATCTGTAATATTCGCTGCTAATAAAGTAGTAGCAAAAGAGGCTGAAGAAACTTTTTTTTTAAGAGTTTCTTCAGCCTCTTTTACCCAAATTGATTCAGTATATAAAAAAAAATATATTGCTATAGAACGTCTCTATAAACTGAAAGAATATGCTAATGCTTTGTCTAATGCATTATTGTTATTTAATTCTTTAAAAGAAAAAAATGACAAAAATAATTTATATGAAATTTGTTTAATGGTTGGTGATATTTATGATAAAACTAATAATCATAAAAGATCTCTTGATTTTTATAAGAATTCACTTGAGATATTGCATGGTAACCTTAACTCTGATAAAATTAAAAATTTAAACTTAAGTTTTCCGAAAACATATTTAAGGATAGGTAGTTCATTTCAAAAACTTTCTTTAAATGATAGTGCTAAAGTTTATTATGATAAATTATTACATACAGCTAATTTAAACGATGAAACTTCTTTACTAAAAGCGATTACTTACACAAATTTATCAGGTATTTATGAACAGGACTCATTATTTGATTTAGCTAAATTTTATGTTAAAAAGTCTATTAAAACTTATAAGTCTAATAAAGACAAGGTAAATGAAGCTAATGCTGTAAATAGTTTGGGTAATATTCATTTATCTATGAAAGAATATGAAAAAGCTAAGAAAGTTTATCTTTCAGGGATTGAATTAATAAAATATGATAATAGACAAAATGCTGTAAGGTTTAAAGCAAATTTATACTATAATCTAGCGTGGGCAATGCGTAATTTAGAAGATTATAAAGCTTACGATTATCAAGAGTTGTCTTACGAGATTGAAGATGGAATAAGAGATCAGGAAATTACTAGAATAGTCGAAGAAGCAACGGCAAAATATAATGTAGATAATGTTAAAAGAGAAGAAGAAAACAAAAGGTTAAAAGATCAAAAAACTTTTTGGATTTTTGGAGTTAGCAGTCTGCTTATTATGATTTCTTTGTTATATTTTTTAAATATTTATAAGCTTAAGCAAAAAAACTTAGGTTTAAAATTATCTCAAACTCAGCTATTACAAAATCAAAATTTAGAAAAATTAAAGTCAGAATCTCAGGCAAGAATTTTAAATGCAACTATAGATGGTAAAGAATCTGAACGTAAAGAAATTGCTGAAACATTACATGATAGTGTAAGTGCTTTGCTTTCTTCGGCAAATCTTCACTTAATGGCAACTAAATCTCAATTTAAAGGTGTAATTCCTATAGAAATTGATAAAACACAGCATATTATTGCAGAAGCTTCTCAAAAGATTAGAGAGCTTTCTCACACGTTAGTTTCTTCTGTTTTACTTAAATTCGGATTAAATTTTGCTGTAAAAGATATGGCATCTAAATATTCTAATTCTGTTTTATATATAGAAACAGATGTTACTGGTTTAAGAAGATATCATCAAAATTTTGAAATAAAAGTTTATAATATTATTCAAGAATTTATAAATAATATTTTAAAACACAGTAAAGCTAACAATGCATTTGTAAAAATGTACGAAGAAAACAATATGGTTTGTTTTCAAATTTCTGATGATGGTATTGGTTTTGATAAATCAATTGTAACTAATAAAGATGGTTTAGGTTTAAACCAAATAGAAGCCAGAATTCAGATGATGAATGGAAAATTCTTAATAGAATCTACTTTAGGAGAAGGAACAACAATTTCTGTAAAATTACCTGTTGTAGAAAAAAATAAGATTATCCACGTGTAGCTAATTC
>CAXBIR010000090.1:0-11463 GCA_963975825.1 uncultured Polaribacter sp. | reverse complement strand
CCATTATATAATACCTCTTTAACGGCAAGTGAAGTAAATACAGATTATTATAATATTTCTAAATTAAATTTACTAAACAGAACCGAAAATGATACTTTATATTTTAAATCTATTTTTAAAGGAGGAGATAGAAAAAATGAAGATTTTAATTTAGACTTTTTCTATACTTTTAATCCAGAAGGAAAATCTGTCTTAGGTTTCGAAAAATCTTCTTTTATATTTAAAGATAATACTTGGAATATTAATCCTGATAAAAAAAATACAGACAAAATTACTTTCGATCTAAAACTAGGTGAATATAAGTTTAGTCAATTTAAATTAGTCTCTGGAGAACAAAAAATTGAGTTTACAGGAGATTTAAAAGGAACGGAAGAGAAAATTCTTTTAGCAGATTTTACAAAAGTAAAGTTGCAAAGTTTTTTACCTAAAATAGATAGTTTAGCTTTAAAAGGTGTTTTATCTGGTCATTTAGATTTTGTCCAAAAAGAAGGAGATTATACTCCAGAAGGTTCGTTAACTGTTAAAGATTTTCAAGTAAACGATTTTAAACAAGGAGATTTATTTTTAAACGTAAAAGGCCAAAATTCTTACGAAAAATACAATGTAAATTTATCTATAGAAAATAAAGATGTAAAAAGTATTGCGGCAACTGGTGTTTTAGATTTTTCTGCAGCAAGACCTATTATAGACTTAAATGTTTTTTTAGAAGAATTTAAATTAGAAGCATTTAGTCCATTAGGGCAAGATGTTTTATCTTCTTTAAGAGGATCTGCAACTGGAGATTTTACCTTAAGAGGCTTCTTAAGTAACCCAGATATGGAAGGTGCTTTAACGCTTAAAAATGCGGGATTAAAGTTTCCTTATTTAAATGTAGATTATGATTTTGAAGGAGAATCTGTAATTACTCTTTTACAACAATCTTTTATTTTAGAAGATTTTAAACTTTTAGATACAAAAAACAAAACCAGAGGAATTTTAAGTGGAGATATTTCTCATTTTAATTTTAAACAATGGTTTTTAAGGTTAAAAATAGAAAGTGATAATCTATTGGTTTTAGATACTAAAAATACAGAAGAAGCTCTGTATTATGGCTCTGCTTACATAGATGGTTCTGCAGATATTTATGGTTTAACAGATAGGTTAACTATAGAAGTAAATGCTAAAACAATGCCAGGAACTATTTTTGTAGTTCCTTTAAAAGACGTAGAAACTGTAGATAGTTATAGCCTTATTCATTTTAAATCTGATGAAATAAAAGTAAAAGAACGTCAGAAAGAAGTTGCTTTAGAAGCATTAAAAGGCCTCTCTTTAAATATAGATTTAGAAGTTACAAAAGATGCGGTTGCGCAAGTAGTAATAGATGAAGTTTATGGAAGTCAGTTATCTGGTAGAGGAGCAGGTAATCTTCAAATAGAAATAAACACACGAGGTAAATTTAACATGTATGGAGATTATGTTGTAGATAGTGGTGTTTACGATTTTAAATATGGTGGTTTTGTAAACAAACCATTTGTAATTCAAAAAGGAGGAACTGTTTCTTGGAATGGAAACCCAGGAAATGCAAACCTAGATGTTACTGCAGTTTACAAAGCAAAAGCAAACCCAGGAGTTTTATTAGAAAACTTTAATTCTAATAGAAATATTGAAGTAGATCTAGTAGCAAGAATTACTGGAGGTTTATTTAATTCTAAACAAGAATTAGATATTCAGTTAACTAACGTAGATCCTACAATTGCAAACGAATTAGAATTTATTTTAAATGATAATAATGTAAATGAAAAAACAACTCAATTTATATCATTATTAGCATTTGGTAATTTTGCAAACCCAGATAAAGTAAATTTTGATGCAAATGCTACTATAACAAATACAGCCTCTAGTGCTATAGCAGCAGCTTTTTCTAGTCTATTAAATAGTCCAGATAGTAAGTTTCAATTAGGTGTAGATTATCAGCAAGGACAAAGCAATAATGATTTAGATAGGTTAAATACAGATAATCAGGTTGATTTATCTGTAAGTACACAAGTAAGTGAAAGAGTTGTAATTAACGGTAAAGTAGGTGTTCCTGTGGGCACACAAACTCAATCTAGTGTTATTGGTGAAGTTAAAGTAGAGGTTTTGTTAAATAAAGAAGGTAACTTTAGAGGAGTTATTTTTAATAGACAAAATGAAATTCAATATACCATAGAAGACCAGGGTTATACCCAAGGTATTGGGTTATCTTACCAAGTTAATTTTAACACACTTTCTGGTTTGCTTAAAAAATTAGGTCTGCATAATAAGAAGGACTTAAAAGGTAAAAAATTAGTTAAAAAAGATTCTACCAAATTAAAAGAAAAGCGTGTTGAAGATTTTGGTGGTAATTAGCATTAGAACCTAAAGTCATAAAAAAATAACTTAAACTTAAAGAAGTTTAAATTGATATTTTTTACTTTTAAAATATCAAAATTTCACTGATTAATTATAGTAAAACTACGAGTTTTTTTTCAAAAACTAAATTAAAATTCCTTTGAAATAAAGGGAAAACAGGCTAAAACGATTTCGTAGATTTTTTTATTTAAATGCTTAAAAAGCAGTAATTTTACAATATAGAATATGAAAAAAATTAAAAAAATAGCAGTCATGACTTCTGGAGGAGACGCTCCAGGAATGAATGCAGCAATAAGATCTGTAGTAAGAGCATGTGCATATTATAGAGTAAGTTGTGTAGGAATATATAGAGGTTATGAAGGCCTTATTGAAGGAGATTTTATAGAATTAACAGCAAGAAGCGTTAACAATATAATTAATAAAGGAGGAACTATTCTTAAATCTGCCCGTTCTAAAGAATTTAGAACAAAAGAAGGTAGAGCAAAAGCTTTTGAACAATTAAAAGAAAACGAAATTGAAGCCATGGTTATAATTGGTGGAGATGGATCTTTTACAGGAGCAGTTATTTTTAATGAAGAATATAATTTTCCTGTAATAGGAATTCCTGGTACTATAGATAATGACATATTTGGAACTTCACATACATTAGGGTATGATACTGCTCTAAATACAGCAGTTGAAGCAATAGATAAAATTAGAGATACTGCCTCTTCACATAATAGATTGTTTTTTGTTGAAGTAATGGGTAGAGATGCTGGTTTTATAGCTCTAAATGCAGGTGTTGGTGCTGGGGCAGAAGAAATTTTAATTCCTGAAGAAGATTTAGGATTAGATAGAATGTTAGAATCTCTTAAGAAAAGTAGAAGAACAGGAAAATCTTCTAGTATTGTAGTAGTTGCAGAAGGAGATAAGTCTGGGAAAAATGTATACGAGTTAGCGCAATATGTAGAAGAGAATTTACCAGAATATGATGTAAGAGTTTCTGTTTTAGGTCATATGCAAAGAGGTGGTTCACCGTCTTGTTTTGATAGAGTTTTGGCAAGTAGGTTAGGAGTAAAATCGGTAGAATTATTATTAGACGGACAAACAAATTTAATGGTTGGTCTTAAAGATAATGAAGTTATAAGTACAAGTATTGCAGAAGCAATAAAAGGAGGTCATTCAATAAATCAAGAACTTCTTAGAGTGTCTGATATAATGACAACATAAATATTAATTAGTAAACAAAGAGTAAAAAAATGATAAAAATCGGAATTAACGGATTTGGAAGAATTGGAAGATTAGCATTCAGATCTACAGTAAATAGAAAAGATGTACAAGTAGTAGCAATTAACGATTTACTAGATGTAGATTATTTAGCTTATATGTTAAAGTACGATTCTGTTCATGGTAAATTTGAAGGAACTGTAGATGTAAAAGACGGTAAATTAGTTGTTAATGGTAATGAAATTAGAATTACTGCAGAAAGAGATCCAGCTAACTTAAAGTGGAATGAAGTTGATGCTGAATATGTAATAGAATCTACAGGGTTTTTCTTAACTGAAGAAACTGCTGGAAAACATCTAGAAGCTGGGGCTAAAAAAGTTGTTTTATCTGCACCTTCTAAAGATCATACGCCAATGTTTGTAATGGGTGTAAATAATACAGAATTAAAGGCAGATCAAAAGATTTTTTCTAATGCATCTTGTACTACAAACTGTTTATCTCCTATAGCAAAGGTATTAAATGACAACTGGGGAATCTCAGAAGGTTTAATGACAACTGTACATGCTGCAACTGCAACTCAAAAAACTGTTGATGGTCCTTCTATGAAAGACTGGAGAGGTGGACGTTCTGCAATTGGTAACGTAATTCCTTCTTCTACAGGAGCAGCAAAAGCAGTAGGAAAAGTAATTCCTGCATTAAACGGAAAATTAACTGGTATGGCTTTTAGAATTCCTACTATGGATGTTTCTGTTGTAGATTTAACAGTAAAATTAGAAAAGCCAGCAACATATGCAGAAATTTGTGCTGCTATGAAAGCTGCTTCTGAAAGTGGACCAATGAAAGGTGTTTTAGGATATACTGAAGATTTAGTAGTTTCTCAAGATTTTGTAGGAGATACTCGTACTTCTATCTTTGATGCAAACGCAGGTATCGCATTAAATGATAACTTTGTAAAAGTTGTTTCTTGGTATGATAACGAAATTGGATATTCTACTAAAATTGTAGATTTAATTGAATATGCTGCTTCATTGTAGAACTTATAATAAATTCAATAAAAAAACCTGATAGATTTAAATCTATCAGGTTTTTTATTTTATAATTATATAAAGATTACTTTACAGCAATCATACTAATTTCTACATTTACAAACTTTGGTAGGTTTGCAACTTCTACAGTTTCTCTTGCAGGAGCTGTTTCTTCGTTAAAATACTCACCATAAACTGCATTAATTTCAGCAAAGTTGTTCATGTCTGAAATAAAAATAGAAGATTTTATTACGTTTTCAAATGTCATGTCAGCAGCTAACAAAACTTGCTTCATGTTTTCCATTACTTGTTTTGTTTCAGTTTTAATGTTGTCTAAAACTAGCTCTCCATTGTCTGGGTTTATTGCAATTTGGCCAGAAGTATACAAAGTGTTTCCGGTTAAAATAGCTTGGTTATAAGGTCCAATAGGAGCAGGTGCTTTGTCTGTTTTTATTATTTTTTTCATACTTTTTATTTTTAGAGTTTCCTTAATTCAATTAAAATAATTGTCTATCTGGTGGCTTATTTTTATCCCATTTTAAATCAGATAAAATAGAAGATTTTACACCAATAAAAAATGTGTAAGAAGAATTTGTACCAAAAGGAACCCAGTTAAAGTTAAAATTCCAACTATCTAAATCTCGGGTAAAATTAAATCTAGAAAAAGTAAAAGCACCTCCTTTAACATCATAACCAGAAGAATATCCTAATTTCCACTTGGGAGATAACTCTACATTACCGCTAAACATAATACTATGTATGCCAATTTCGCCACCATCTATACCGTTGTTTATATAATTTGTAGAATATGCAAGGCTTAAAGACCAAGGAATATCTGCATTGTATAATTTTGTTGTTTTGTTTTTATCTTTTTTATTTGAATTATTATTTATCTGTCCAAATCTATCCGTAGGATTAATGTCTGCACCAATAACATCTGTAGCATTATTAGGGTCTCTATTTTTCTGATTACTATTCTTATCAGCATCTTTCTTAAAATCTGCACTAGAAATAGAATAATTAGCTGTTAAACTAGCGTTTGTTAGTCTTAAACCTAAGAAATTAGAATTAAATTCATTAATTCTTGTAATAGTACCTGTAGAAGATTCTACAACTTTATATGGATCTAAAGAACCATTTAGGTTAACTGATAGTTTATTGTTAAATAAGCGAGTACCTGCAGAAAAACTAACAGGAGACCAGCGTAAACTATCTGCAGCAATATTGTAAGAAGTGTTAAAGTTTAAGTTATTTAAAAGCATTATTTTTTCATCTTCTTCATCACTATCAGGGTCTTTTGGAGCTAATTTAGCCTCTAAAACGTTGTTTAGTGAGATTCCTATAGAATTACTTAAACCAGAAGATGGTCCACCATAAATACCTTGATCGAAAACAGTGTATTCTTGTAAGTTACTTGGGTCGTTACTTGCTTGAACTTGTTTCAAGTATTTATCTTCAAAATCAGGTCTATAAGAATAAGAAATAGAAGGTCTAAATGTATGTCTTATTCCTTTTAATCTTCCTTTATTAATATTAAATGTACCATAAATATTAGTAGACAAACTTACACCAGCATTGTATTCTCTATAACTTTTAAAACCTCTTAGTGTATCTGTAACAATAACATTATCTGTTATGTCATATTCTTTATTTATATAATCGAACTGCCAAGTTTCTTCATAATTTACACTTGGTGAAACTGTAAAGTATTTAAAAGCTTTAAAATTTGTACTTGTACCTGTTTTATGTTGTACACCAGATCTTGCAGTTTCAAACATTTTAGCGGTTAAGAAATCTTCTTCGGTAGTATTAATTAAATACTTACCATCTAAAGTGTAATTAAAACCCATTTTTTGAATTGCATTCTTTTTTACACCATTTTTTCCTGCAAAAGGAAAAACTCTATTCATGTTTAAAGTTAAAGAAGGCAATGTCATTGTTATTGCTTCTGTATTAGTGTTTTGTTGATGTTGTGCAGTTACATTTAAGTTAAATGGCGTGCCAACAAAAGTTTTACTGTAGTTAATAGAGGAGTTAAAAGTGTTAGTTTGTGTTTGTGCTATGTTAAATTGATTCTGAGATTCTCTAAAAAACTTACTACTTCCTAAGTTAACAGAAGCTGTAAATCTAGAATTTGGACTCGCTTTTGTATCTTGATTATGACTCCATCTAAGATTAAATCTATTCGTTTTACTAAAATCATCAAAACCACGAATTCCGTTAATATTATTTTCGAAGCTAAAATTAAAAGAACCATTAAAACGATATCTTTTGTTATAATTGGAATTTGCTCTAAAACCCCAGCTTCCGTTAGAATAAGCATCTCCTGTAATACCTAAATCTACATAATCATTTATCGCAAAATAATATCCACCGTTTTGAAAACCAATACCTCTATCGCTACTACCAGTATCAAAAGCAGGAATTAAAAAACCAGAAACGCTTGTTTGAGTAATAGGAAAGTATGCAAAAGGTAAATAAACTGGTGTTGGTATATCTGCAATATATAATTGGCTTCCACCAACAATAATTTTTTTACCAGGTATAATTTTAGCTTTACTTGTACCTATATAATAATCTAATTTTTCTGAAGTTGTAAATTTAATATCTCTAACATAAATGGTAGAATCGTTTACTCTTTTTGTTTTTTCACCAAAAGTAAACATCTCTCCTTGTTTGGTTTTTAAACCATAAATTAAAGCTTTTTTAGATTTAAAGTTATAAATTATAGAATCTTGCTCAGATTCTTCATTACCTTGTTTAAATACTGGGCGTTGTACATAACCAGTGCTATCTATAATTCCTTTTGCAAAAAGCGTGTTTTTAATATAATCTACAACAATAATACCTGCCTTTAAATCGATATCTGTGTAGGTTATATTTGCTTCGTTATATAAAGTTACCGTTTTATTTTTTGCATTTTGAATCGTATAATCTTTTGCAACATGCGTAATAATATCTTCAATAGTTTCTTTTTGTTTTAAAGAATCTGTAGGAATGGTGTCCTTTTTTTTAAGTATTAGAGAATCTTTTTTTAATGAAAAAATACTATCTGTTTTTTTTAAAGGTATAGAATCCTTTGATAGCAAAGGAACTACTATTTTTTTAGTAGGTTTTATATCTTGAGAAAAAACTAGCTTTGTAAAAAAGAAGCAACAAAATAAAAGTATATATGATAGGTTTGTTTGCAATGCTTTAAATACTATTTTTGTATGTGAATAAAAATATGGCGCAATATTTGAAACACCAAATTTAAGAATTCAAAATTAGTTAAATTTTATTGATGCAATCCCAACAAAAACACAAAAATATTATCAAAAGTAAAATTCTTTTTCTACTGCTCTTCATATTTGTATGTAACAGCGTAACAATATATGCTCAAAAAGAGTATGTAGTTGTTTTAGACGCTGGTCATGGAGGTAAAGATCCTGGTAATTTAGGTAACGGTTTTAAGGAAAAGAATATTGCTTTAAAAGTAGCCTTAAAAGTTGGCGAAAAGTTAAAACAGCAAAAAGACATAAAAGTTATATTCACTAGAAAGAGTGATGTTTTTATAGATTTATGGAAAAGAGGAGATATAGCAAATCATGCAAAAGCAGATTTATTTGTTTCTATTCATTGCGATTCTCATACGTCTAATGCTTATGGTGCAGGTACTTTTGTTCTTGGGCTAAGAGGAAATAAGAAGAACTTAGAAATAGCAAAGAGAGAAAATGCAGCCATTTTATTAGAAGATAATTACCAAGATAAATATAAAGGTTTCGATCCTAATTCTGCAGAATCTGTAATAGGTTTATCTTTATTACAAGAAGAAAACTTAGATAAAAGTTTAGCAATTGCTAGTTTAATACAGAATAACTTTAGTTTAAAGCTAAAAAGAAACGACAGAAAAGTAAAACAAGATAACTTTCAGGTTTTAAGAGAAACCATAATGCCAAGTGTTTTAATAGAATTAGGTTTTTTAACTAATAAAAAAGAAGGTAGATTTTTAAATTCTAAAACAGGACAAGCAAAAATGGCTAATGAAATTGCCGATGCCATATATGGTTATATAAAAAATTTAAAATTAAACACTGTTATTAATGAAGTAACAACAGTTATACCTAAAGATCAAATAGAGTTTAAAGTACAAGTAGCTTCAGGAAAAAATAAAATTACTACTAAATCTTATAATTTTAAAGGTTTAAAAAATATAGAAAGAATACAAGTAGGTACTTACTATAAATATTACTACGGAAATACATCTTCATATAAAGATGTAGAAAAAGCTTTAAAAACGGCAAAATCTAAAGGCTATAAAACAGCTTTTATTGTGGCTATTAAAAACGGAGAAAAAATCTCTGTACAAGAAGCCTTAAAAAGGCAATAATATTAACGGTTTCTAATAAAAATTATTAGTAATTTTGTTGTAAAACTTCTAGACATGTCTAAAGAATTAAAAACGGGAATTATTGCAGTACTAATTATTGTCATATTTGTTTGGGGATTTAATTTCCTTAAAGGGCAAAACTTATTAGATCCAGGTTCTCGAACTTTTAAAGTTGAATACGCTAAAATCGGTGGACTTTCTAAGTCTAGTGCTGTTACTATTAACGGCTTAAAGGTTGGTAAGGTAGATAAAATAGAGTTTGATGTTAGTGAAGAAAAAAGAGGACATTTAATTGTTACTTTTATTGTAAACAATGATTTTGAGTTTTCTAAAAAAAGTATTGTAAAAATATACTCACCAAACCCATTAAGTGGTTCTAACTTAGCAGTAATACCAGATTATGATGGAGAAATGGCTGTTTCAGGAGATTTTTTAACTGGTGAAATGGAAGAAAGTTTATTTACTTCTATTGGAGAGAGATTAAACCCGCTTCAACAGAAAATAGAAAGAGTAATTGTAAGAGCAGATACGCTGTTTAGTGGTGTAAATAAAATTTTAAATGATAAAACCATTAACGGAATTAACAGCTCTGTTTCTAATCTAGCAGGTACAATAGCAGATATTAGAAAAACAATACAAGCAGTTAACTCTATGGTTGTAGATAATCAAGAAAACTTAAAAATTACTTTAGAAAACACAAAAAATATTACTGAAAATTTCAGCAAAGTATCAGACAGTTTAAATACTGTAGATTTTAATAAAATAATTAGAAAAGCAGAGGAAGCTGTTAGTAATTTTAATGAAATGTCTAAGAAAATAAACTCTGGAGATGGTACAATAGGTAAATTAATTAACGACAAAAAAATGTACGATAATTTAGAAGCTGCCACCAAAGAATTAGAACAATTATTAAGAGACATTAAGCTAAATCCAAAAAGATATATTCATTTTTCTATCTTTGGAAAAAGTCCAGAACCTTATGGAGAGGAAATAAAAAACTAATTTTAACCATTAGCCCTATTTAAATGCAATACTTACCAAACATTCTTTTTGCAATAGCACTAATAGCTGGTATCAGCTTTTTTGTGATGAATATTCGCAAACTTTTTAGAAATATAAATCTAGGAAAGAGTATAGATAGAACAGACAATAAACCAGAACGTTGGAAAAACATGATAAAGATAGCTTTAGGGCAATCTAAAATGGTAAGAAGGCCATTTTCAGGGTTTTTACATATAATAGTTTATGTAGGTTTTATTATTATTAACATAGAAGTTTTAGAAATAATTATAGATGGTTTATTAGGTACCCATAGAGTTTTTCAAGGTTTTATAGGTGATGCTCTTTATGGCTTTTTAATAGCAACTTTTGAGATTTTAGCAGCTTTAGTTTTTGCTGCAGTAATTATTTTTTGGACACGTAGAAATGTTGCTAATATTAAGCGTTTTCTAAGTTCAGAAATGAAAGGTTGGCCAAAAATGGATGGAAATATGATTCTTTATTTCGAAATGGTCTTAATGACACTTTTCTTAGTAATGAACGCAACAGATACTCCTTTTCAACAAGCAGGAATTGGAAACCCAATAAGTCAGTTTATAGCTCCTTTGTTTGATGGTTTTTCACCAGAAACACTTCATACAATAGAAAGAGCAGCTTGGTGGATTCATATTTTAGGAATCTTAGTTTTCTTAAACTATTTATACTATTCTAAACATTTACATATTTTATTAGCTTTTCCAAATACGTTTTTTGCGAACTTAAAACCTAAAGGTCAGTTAACTAATTTAGAATCTGTAACTAATGAGGTGAAATTAATGATGGATCCAAATGCAGATCCTTATGCTGCGCCTGCTGAAGGAGCAGAAGAGGAAGTGCCAGAGAAATTTGGAGCATCAGATGTATTAGATTTAAATAAAGTACAACTTTTAAATGCATACACGTGTACAGAATGTGGGCGTTGTACTTCAGCTTGTCCTGCTAATTTAACCGGTAAAAAATTGTCTCCTCGTAAAATTATGATGGATACAAGGGATCGTTTAGAAGAGGTTGGTAGAAATATCGATTTAAACGGTGGTGCTTTTAAAGAAGATGGTAAGCAATTATTAAACGATTATATTTCTCCGGAAGAACTTTGGGCTTGTACAAGTTGTAACGCTTGTGTAGAAGAATGTCCTGTAAATATAGATCCACTTTCTATTATCATGGATATGAGAAGATATTTAGTAATGGAAGAAAGTGCTGCGCCACAAGAATTAAATTCAATGATGTCTAATATTGAAAACAATGGTGCACCTTGGCAATACAATCAGCAAGACAGGTTAAACTGGGCTAACGAAGAGTAAAAAAAAACTATAGTTTTTTTATTTTCAGTTAGAAAACTATTTAGATGTCTTCAAAAAAAATATACTTAAGAGTTCAACTATTAAAAAAATAAGATTATGAACGTACCAACAATGGCAGATATGATGGCTCAAGGAAAACAACCAGAAGTGT
>CAXBIR010000089.1:0-11792 GCA_963975825.1 uncultured Polaribacter sp. | reverse complement strand
AAATTTACTCTTTATAAACTCCCATATTTGCATATTTATCCATTCTCTTAGAAACTAAATCTTCATCAGATAAATCTTTTAGTTCATTAAAAGCAGAAACTATTTGATTTTGTACAGCTTCAAAAGCACCAGCTCTGTCAGAATGTGCTCCACCAACTGGTTCTTTAATAATACCATCAATCAGCTTCATTTTTTTCATATCTGTACCAGTTAGTTTTAAAGCTTCTGCTGCTTGTTCTTTAAACTCCCAGCTTCTCCATAGAATTGAAGAGCAAGATTCTGGAGATATAACTGTATACCAAGTATTTTCCATCATATAAACTCTATCTCCTACTCCTATTCCTAAGGCTCCACCAGAAGCACCTTCACCAATAACAACTGTTATAATTGGTGTTTTAAGAATAGTCATTTCAAAAATATTTCTAGCAATCGCTTCTCCTTGCCCACGTTCTTCTGCCTCTAAACCAGGATATGCTCCTGGAGTATCTAACAAAGTAACAACAGGAATTCCGAATTTTTCTGCCATTTTCATTAAACGCAATGCCTTTCTATAACCTTCAGGATTAGCCATTCCAAAATTTCTGTATTGGCGAGTTTTGGTATTGTATCCTTTTTGCTGACCAATAAACATATAAGATTGATCTCCAATTTTACCTAAACCACCAATCATAGCTTTATCATCTCCTACACTTCTATCTCCATGAAGCTCCATAAATGTGTCTCCACAAATTGCTTTTATGTAATCTAAAGTGTAAGGTCTATTTGGGTGTCTAGATAATTGAACACGTTGCCAAGGCGTTAAATTTTTATATATATTTTTTCTAGCATCTGCTAGTTTTTTTTCTATTTTCTTACAAGTAGCAGTTACATCTACTTCACTTTCTTCACCAATAATCTGACATTTTTGCAGTTGATCTTGAAGCTCTTTTATTGGCATTTCAAATTCTAAATACTCCATTTGTAGTGATTTGATTTTAGTTATTTGTAAAGACAAACATACTATAAAATTTACTTTTTAAAGCAAATTTAACTTACTTTTTTCTCTTTAGCTTTTGTTGAAACTTCTCTTTTAAAGTTCTTCTATTTTTTATAATTCCGTTTAATAAAACTACAAATAAAACTATAAATGCACCTAAATAAAAGGTATTACTCATTTGTTCTTTATCACCAAAAATAAGCAATGCTAAAATAATTGCATAAATTGGTTCTAAGTTAATGGTTAGCATTACAGTATAAGGAGATAAATATTTCATTACTTTTACTGAAGCTATAAACGCATATGCTGTACAAATACTACTTAATAATAATAAATACAACCAATCTGATGTAGGTATTTGAAAGAAACTGATTGAAAAACCTTTGGTAAATAATAAGTAAAAGGTAATAAAAACTACACCAAAAGATAATTGATAAAAAGAAATAGTGTCTGCTGTGTATTTTTTAATAAACAAACCATTTAAAACAGCAAATAAAGAGCCTAAAAAAGAAGCTATTAAAGCGTAAATAATTCCTAGTTTATACTGACTTTCAAAATTAAAAATAATATATAAACCACCTATTACTAGTAGTCCTAAAAATATTTCTAATGCATTTATTTTTCTTTTGAAAAAGATTGGCTCTATTAAAGATGTAAAAAAAGCACCAGTACTCATAGTTACCAAAGCAACTGAAACATTTGAAACTTTTATAGCTTTAAAGAAAAACACCCAATGTAAAGCAATAATTACTCCTGTAAAGAAAAATTTTAAAATTCCTTTTTTGTCTATTTTAAAAGACTTTTTCTTCCAAAGAAAATAAATAGCAATAAAAATTATTGCCAACAACATTCTATACCAAACTAACGGAATTGCATCTATAGTTATTAATGCGCCTAAAATTGCAGTAAACCCCCAAATAAAAACAATGAGATGTAGTAATAGATAGTTTTTAAACTTACTTTCTTGCATTAAAGTAAAGATAAATAGCTATTAAGCCAAACATTATATTTGGTATCCAAACATAAGATAACGAGTTAACACCTGCTACAGAACCAAGAACTTCACCTACTTTCATAAAGAAAATATATAAGAACATAATACCTACACCAATTGCTAGATTTACACCTGTACCACCTCTTCTTTTTCTAAATGCTAAAGCAACAGCAATAATTGTAAGAATATAAGATGCTATTGGTAAACTTGTTCTTTTATAAAGCTCTACCAAATAAGCATTTAAATTTTTTACTCCTCTTTTTTTAGAAATATTGATAAAAGATATTAACTCATCTGAAGGCATTTCTTGTGCAAAAGCAGATTTATAAATTAAATCTTTAGGAGAAAAATTAAAAACTGTATCTATTTTGTTTCCAGAAAAAATACTGTCTCTATCGTTATAAACTAAACGCTTTCTCCATGTGTTTAAAGTAAATGTAGAGTCTTTTTTATTATATCTTAATTGATTTGCAGAAAGCTTAGATTTTAATTCTAAACCATTATAAATCTCTGAATTAAAATCATAACCTACATTTGTATCTGTATTAAAACTTCTAATAAAAATATAAGTACTATCTGTAAGTTGCAAACTAAAATCAGACACATATTTAAGTTCATTTTTTTGTTTAGAACTGTTAATGTATTCCTTTTCAAAAGCCTTTCTAGTCTTACTACTATTAGGCACCACATAATGATTCATTACTAATGAAAGAATGGTAATTAAAGTTGCACCAATAAAGTATGGATATAAAAAACGTGTAAAAGAAACCTTTGCATTTGTTATTGCAATAATTTCTGTGTTGTTAGATAGTTTAGATGTAAATAATATTACTGCAATAAATAGTGCCAAAGGCATAAAAGTATTGGCATAATAAATAGTAAAATTTAGATAATAATCATTTATAATTTCACTTAAACCTAAATTAGGGTGTTCTAAAAAATTATCTACTTTTTCTGAAATATCTATGGCAATGGCAATAGGTATCAAGATTAATAAGGTAAACAAAAAAGTTACCAAAAATCGTTTTAATATGTACCAATCTAGAATTTTCAAAAGCCCAGCTTATTTTTTATTGAAATATTTTACAAACGATTGTCCATTTGTTTTACCATCTTATCTTTCCATTCTCTAAAATCTCCTGCAATAATGTGTTTTCTTGCTTCTCTAGTTAACCATACATAAAAACCAAGGTTATGAATAGAAGCTATTTGTTTACCTAACATTTCTTTAGCTGCAAAAAGATGACGCAAATATGCTTTAGAATACATAGTATCTACCCCAGTAATTCCCATTTCGTCTATTGGAGAAAAATCATCTTCCCACTTTTTATTTTTAATATTTATAGAGCCATAAGCTGTAAACAACATTCCGTTTCTTGCGTTTCTTGTTGGCATTACACAATCGAACATGTCTACACCTAATGCAATATTTTCTAAAATGTTAATTGGTGTACCAACTCCCATTAAATAACGTGGTTTATCTTCTGGTAAAATTTCACAAACAATCTCTGTCATTCCGTACAATTCTTCTGCTGGTTCTCCTACAGAAAGACCACCAATTGCGTTTCCTTGTGCACCTGCATTTGCAATATATTCTGCAGATTGTTTACGTAAGTCTTTATATGTACTTCCTTGTACTATTGGAAAAAACGTTTGCTCGAAACCATACTTAAAAGGTAATTTTTCTAAGTGATTTATACATCTATTTAACCATCTATGCGTCATATGCATAGAACGTTTTGCGTAATTATAATCACATGGGTAAGGCGTACATTCATCAAACGCCATAATTATATCTGCACCAATTGTACGTTGAGTTTCCATAACATTTTCTGGTGTAAAAAAGTGCATAGAACCATCTATATGACTTTTAAATTTTACGCCTTCTTCGTTAATTTTTCTTCTTCCAGAAAGAGAATATACTTGGTAACCACCAGAATCTGTTAAGATATTTCTATCCCAATTCATAAACTTGTGTAAACCACCAGCTTTTTCTAAAATGTCCATTCCTGGACGCAAGTATAAATGGTATGTGTTTCCTAAAATAATATCAGGATTTATTTCGTTTTTTAATTCTGTTTGATGAACTCCTTTTACAGTTCCAACAGTTCCCACGGGCATAAAAATTGGTGTTTCAATTTCTCCATGATCAGTAGTTATTACTCCTGCTCTTGCCTTGCTTTTTGGGTCGGTAATTTTTAAGTCGAATTTCATTGTTGGCAAAGATACTATTATTTAAGAATTGATAAATAAAATGTACTGTTATATAAAACTAAAAATTAATTTTATGCTTGTTGTATGCAAAAATGTGCGTTAAGGATTGTAATGGAAATCCTTTTTTTGAGGTACGATTAAAAAAGATTGAAGTGAAAAGCCTGACCTGAAAGGGAACGCCCAAATATTATTTTCGTTTCTTTTTTGATGAAAAACCAGCATTACTTCTTTTACTTTTTGGTGAAGATTTTCTAAAAGAAGCACTTTTTTTATTAAAATCGTTTTTTGTTGGTGCTTGTTTACGCTTTGTTTTTTTTGGTTTTGGTTTTTCATCTACAAAAGATGCTTCTTCTGTTTTAGAAGATGTAGAAATCATTTTATTAATTTCTTTCATTTCTTCTTCGGTTAATTCTCGCCAATCTCCTGTTTGCAAATAACCCAACTCAACATTCATTATTCGAGTTCTTTTTAACTTGGTTACTTCGTAGTCTAAATATTCGCACATTCTACGAATTTGTCTATTTAAACCTTGCGTTAAAATAATTTTAAAAATTTTCTCGCTTACTTTTTCTACTTTACATTTTTTGGTAACGGTTCCTAGAATAGGAATTCCATTACTCATTTTTTCTATAAAATCTGCTGTTATTCCTTTATCTACAGAAACAAAGTATTCTTTTTCGTGATTATTTCCTGCACGTAATATTTTGTTTACAATATCTCCGTCATTTGTAAGAAAAATTAAGCCTTCAGATGGTTTGTCTAAACGCCCAATTGGAAATAATCTTTCTGGATGATTTATGTGTTTTACAATATTGTCTCTTTCTCTATCATCTGTTGTAGAGACAATACCTACAGGTTTATTTAATGCAATGTATAAAGTAACATTTTTTGGTTCTACTAACCTACCATCTAATTTTACAACGTCTTTTTTTCCAACTCTGTTTCCTAGTTGAGTTGGTTTTCCGTTAATTGTAACTCTACCTTCATTTATAAATTTTTCGGCTTCTCTTCTAGAGCACATACCAGATGAACTTATAAATTTATTAAGGTTTATAGATTGTTGTTTATTAGTTTCCAAAAGAAAGTATTTTCCTGCAAAAGTAATTATTAGATTACAATTCTATGGTTCTAATTGATAAATTAATTTTTACTAATCAATTTTTCTTTTTTCGAACCATTTACCTACAAAATTTAGGTTTAAAGTTAGCTTATGAAAATTTTCTTGAATTAAATTATTGTTTATAGTTCCTTCTTTTCCATAAGAATAAGAGATATTTAATTTTCCTTTATCATATTTTCCTAATGGTAAACCCAAACCTGCTGATATAAAATAACTGTCTATTTTAGTGTTAGATATTTCTAAGAAACCACTGTTATAATTTGCACCTAATCTGTATTTTACATTATTCCAATAATTAGATTTATTACTTGTTGGCTTATACTCTAAACCAAATGCATATATAGATTGATTAGTGTAACGTTCATTATCTAAATTCTGTGATGTTTCATTCCAAATTAATTTTTTATAATCTAAACTAGAAGTAAAATTTTTATTTAACATAGATGTTACTCCTAAACCATAAGCAAATGGAAGTTCAAAATTATCAATATCACTTTCTATTTCATCCTCTATACTTATTACAGTTGCATTAGAAGTTGTTTTATATGAAGACCTTGTTTGCGTACCAGAAAGTGAAGTTGGTAGTTCTAAAATACCTCCAATTGTAGTTTCTGTTCCGTTTTTTGTAGGAATTGTGTATTGAAAACCTGTTTTTAATTTAATACCACCGTAGTTATTTTGATCACTAATAGAAACATAAGAATCTGAAAATAATAGTTTATCTTGGTTTATAGAACCAAATAGAAAAGATAAATCTACACCTAAAGAAAAGTTCTTAAAAAACTTCATTCCGGTAGAAATATAAAACTTACTTAAACCTCCAGTACCTGTAATTCTTGTAATATAAGTGTCTGTAGAACCTTCTATTGGACTTTCTATATCTATATTATAACCTGTTTTTGTGTATGGTAAAAGTCCTACTCCAACTCCCCAATTTTTCTTAATAGGAAACGCAATAGCTATATGAGAAAAATTACCATTGCTACTCGTTTCACTTAAATTATTGGTTTTTAAGGTTGAATATGTTCCGTTTATTCCAAACTCATATAAAAAAGAGTTTGGTACAATATTACCCAAGTTAGCTGGGTTTATACTGTTAATCTCAAACATGTTCTTCTGAGCAATACCCGTATTTCCTAAACCTGTTAAACCACCAGTTACTGTTTTATTTTCTATACCCAAACCAAATAATGAATATGGTGTATTTGTGTTATTTTGAGAAAATAAAACGCTGGTTGTACTAATTAACAATAAAAATAAATTTCTTTTTAACATCTGTATTAATAGTTTAAATATTTTACTGATAATTTTATTTGATTCTCTGTATTATTTTCTATTACTAGATTTTTTACAGTTTTTGTATAATCTGTATATTGTAACATAAGTGCATAATTTAAATCTAAATCTGATTGTAATATTTGTTCTACAAAACCAATTAAATCTATCGTATAATGGGTGTCAGAATTAAACTCGCTTCCATCTTTATTTAAAATAGCATTAACAGTATTACCATCAGCATCTGTAAGCTGACTTATAATTCTGTTTTTATGATCTACTATAAAAACAATTAGATTTTCTTCTAACGGGTTATTGTTACTGTAACTACTTTCTAAAGGTGTAAAGGTTAATTCTGCACTTAAAGCAGAAGCTGTATTAGAAATTTCTAGCAGTTTTTTTATAGCTGGTATTTCTATTCTTGCAGAAATACCTGTTCCTCCTTCAGCAAAAATTAAATTATTAGTATCTGTGCTGTTTTTTATTTCTTCACCATCTTCGAAACTGCCTAATACAGATGATGTGGTTAAATCTGAGTTTATCTGATTAAACTGTTTGGCTAAATCTGAAATAACAAAATCTATAAAATAACTATTGTCTTCATTATCATCATCTTTTATAGTATAATACAATCTTACACTAGAATTACCAGCAGTATTTGCTGTTGTAGAAACATTAAATCCCAACACATTATTAGTAGTAGTTGTGTCTGGTATTATGGTAATACCTTTAAAATATTGAAGAAAATCGTCTGAATTATTAATATCGTTATCAACAATTTTATTAAAAATCTCTTCACCTAAAGTATTTTTTAAAGGAATATATAAAGAGTCTGTACTTTTATTTGGTTTTGGTAAAAAACTTAATTCTCCTAAAGATTCTGAATCGTAATTAAAAGAAGAAGTGTTATAAAATATAGTTCCTTCATCTGGTTCTATAGTTTGTAATACTCTATGAACATTATAGGTTTGTATTTTTGTTGTATCGCCATAATAATACTTATCATAATTTAAGATTAAACCAATAGAGTCATAAACTGCATCTGTGTTTATAGAAAAAGTAGAAGTAGTTAATTCTAAATAAGATTTTGCTGTTAATTGTCCCAAATTATCATCTAAAACATTGCCTAATAAAACACGATTAGTACTAGATGTAGCTATAGAATCTAGTTTAAAAGTTCCAGCTTTTATAGAAAACGTGTCTATTACTCTAACTAGAATATCGTTATCTATAAAATCGCTTCCAACCTCATAAGTTACTGTTTCATCTGTAGAACAGGATGCTAATAAAACTATACTTAAAACACTTATAAAAAAATACCTCATTTTACTTTTTAAGGCAAAAGTATTAGGGTAATTATCACAAAAAATCATAAAATATATAAACAACACTTTTTTATAGACTTAATACTAAAAAATGCCTTTAAACATCATAATTAACACCTTTTAAGAAAATTAACATTTGGTTTACATGGTTATCTATAAAATACCTCTGTTTGTCTATTTCTTACTATTTCTAAATTTTATAGCACATAGCTTTGCCAATAATTAAGGAAACAAATAAAATAAATCTAATGAGAAAAACAAATTTGATACAAAAAAGTAAAATGCTCTTTACAGTTGCATTAATGTCTATTTTTATTGCAAGTTGCACCAGCGATGATGAGGAAGATTACGAGTATGGAAACTGGGTAGAAAGTTCAACTTTTGATGGAAATTCTAGAGCAAACTCCGTAAGTTTTACAATTGGTACTAAAGGTTATTTAGTTACTGGTTATGATGGCGATGATTATTTAACAGATACCTGGGAATACGATTCTGAAGGTGATTATTGGACAAAAAAAGCAAATTTTCCTGGAGTTGGAAGAAGTGGTGCTACTGGTTTTTCTTTAGACGGAAAAGGATATATTGGTACTGGTTATGATGGAGATAATGAACTTAAAGATTTTTGGGAATACGACCCAATATTAAATTCTTGGACACAAAAAGCAGATTTTGGTGGTACAGCTAGATATGGTGCAATAGGATTTGCTGTTTCTGGTAATGGGTATATTGGTACTGGTTATGATGGAAGTGAGCAAAAAGATTTTTGGAAATATAATGTAGCATCAGATACTTGGGTACAGTCTGTTGGTTTTGGTGGTGAAAAAAGACAAAATGCTTCTGTTTTTGTAATTAATGATTTAGCATACATTGGTTTAGGAATACATAATGGTGCATATGAAGAAGATTTTTATTCTTTTGATGGTTCTAATTGGACTAGATTAACCGATTTAGATGATGATGACGACGACGATGATGATTACGAAATTCTTTTAAGTAGCGGTGCTGCTTTTTCTCTTAATGGAAAGGGATATGTTACAACAGGAGTTTCTGGAGCTATAACAACAGAAACTTGGGAATATGAACCTGCAACAGATACTTGGGAAGCATTACCAATATTTGAAGGTTCTGCAAGACAAAATGCAAATGCTTTTACGTTTAATTCTAAAGCATATGTTTTAATGGGTAGAAGTGGTAGTTATTATTTTGATGATGTTTGGGAGTTTAGACCAGAAGAGATTGAAAATGAAGATGATTAATTATTATCATAATATATAAATAAGCCCAAATAGGTTAATCATTTAAATACTTAAAATGATTAACCTATTTATTTTTAAGAAAAATACAACAGTCTTTTGTGAGCTTTTTAAGAACCATACTTTATAATTTTGTGCTTTTAAATAATGAAAGAATTGAATTTTTATAATAAAAAAACATCTAACTTTATAATTCATATACTTATATGGGTTATCTTTTTTGCTATAAGTGCCTCTGAAATTTATATGAAAATTGGTTTTTTGCCAAATGATTTTTTCTTTAAATTTAGTATCTTTTTAGTAGCCTTCTATTTAAATTACTACATTTTTGTTCCTAAGATATTTCTTAAAAAGAAGTTTTTATTTTACATAATTACAGTATTATTTTTTAGTCTTTCCTTTACTTTTTTAATAGAATATGTTCTTTTAAAACCTTTAAATCCTCTAAATAATTATAGAGAAGGTTTTCCAAAAAACTTTCCAAAACCTAGAAATAGCAATTTCCATTTCTTAAAATCTTTGCCTACAATAGTTATTTTCTTATTACTAAATACATTAAGCACAAGCATAAAACTAGGTTTAGAATGGTATAAAACAGAAAAAGAAAGGGTTTTAATAGCATCTCAAAAAGTAAATTCAGAATTATCATTTTTAAAAGCACAATTAAATCCGCATTTTTTATTTAATACTCTAAACAGTATTTATGCTTTAGCAAATAAAAAATCTGATGATACAACTGTTGCCGTTGTTACACTTTCTGAACTAATGCGTTATATGATTTATGAAGCAAATGAAAAAACCGTTTTATTAGAAAAAGAAATAGATTACATTAAAAACTATATTTCCCTTCAATTACTTAGACTTAAAGATTCTAGTGGTGTAAGAGTAAATATACATGGTAGCCTAAGTTATAAAATAGAACCGTTGTTATTAATATCATTTATAGAAAACGCTTTTAAATATGGTACAGATTTTAATGGAAAAACAGATATTAAAATTAAAATAACAATTAAAGATAATCTTTTAAATCTTTACGTTTATAACACATCTTCTCATCAAAAAGCAAAGACAGAAAATTCTGGAGTTGGTTTAAAAAACATAAAAAATAGATTAAAATTATTATACCCAAACTCTCATACTCTAGAGATACAAGATGATAAAAAATCTTACACAGTAAATTTAGTTATAAAATTAAAAAACAAGTAAATATGAGATGTATAATTATAGATGATGAACCTCTAGCTTTAGAAATATTAGAAGATTTTATTTCTAAAATACCTTTTATAGAATTAGTTGCTTCTTGTTCTAGTGGTTTCGAAGCAACTTCGGTTTTACAAAAACAGACAATAGATCTAATTTTTACTGATATTGAAATGCCAGATTATTCTGGTATAGATATTATTAAATCTTTAGACCCTAAACCAATGTTTATTTTTACAACAGCTTATTCTCATTATGCAGTAGAAGGTTTTAATTTAAATGCTATAGATTATTTAGTTAAACCTATACCTTTTCATAGATTTTTAAAAGCAGCAACAAGGGCTAAAAACTTATTAAGTTTAAAAGAAGAAAAAGATTTACCTGTTATAAAAGCAGAAAAGAAAACTCAATTTATTTTTGTAAAATCTGAGTACGAAAATTTAAAAATAAATTTATGCGATATTAAATACATAGAGTCTTTAAAAGATTATATTAAAATTTATACAGATAAAGACAAACCAATATTAACTTTAAGTAGTCTAAAAAGTTTTGAGGAAAAATTAGGAAGATCTAATTTTATAAGAGTTCATAAATCTTATATTGTTTCTTTAAAACATATTTATTCTGTGCAAAGAAACAGAATAATTATAGATGATAAATGGATACCTATTGGCTTAAATTATAAAGAAGATTTTATTAAAAAAATTGATAATTGATTTTATAAATCTATGGTTCTAAAAGTTAAATTTATTCTTGGTGTAAAAATCTTTTTTGTTGGCGGTAATCTATGGAGCCAATTCTTTTGAGTATCTTTTTTCATTACCAACAAACTTCCTTTTTCTAAAATAACATCTATTCTTTGTTTATTTTCTTTATGTTTAAAAGAAAATTTACGTTCAGCACCCAAAGATAAAGAAGCAATTGCACCTTGTTCTTTTAACATCTTTTCTCCATCAGAATGATATGCCATGCCTTCTTCACCTGTATTATATAAATTTAGAAGACAAGAATTGTAAGTTTCTCTACTTTCTTTTTCTACTTTTTCTTTTAACTCTAATAGTTCTTTTGTAAAGATATTTGCAGTTTTAGTTACACCAGAATATTTATAAGCAAGCTCAGACATACCATACCAAGCTACTTTTCTTTTAGTAACAATTTTCTTTCCAAAAATTATAGCTTCATCATTTTTCCATAGAATAGTTTCCATTAATTTTTGATAATAAAACTCACATTCTTTTTTATTAAGAATGGTTCCGTGGTAATTTGTAACACCATCAAAAGGTAAAATGTTTTTTATAATTTCAGAAGAAAATAAATCCATTAAATAAAAGTACAAATAAAACTTAAAATATTCTGTTTTTATATTGTTAGAGTTATTAAAAGGGAGTTAATAAAAAACCTCGCAATAAATTGCGAGGTTTTGCGGAGAAAGAGG
>CAXBIR010000088.1:0-11942 GCA_963975825.1 uncultured Polaribacter sp. | reverse complement strand
AAAGGTTTAATAACTACTATTTTAATTCTTTTTTCTTTTCCATTGATGAAAAGAAGTAATTAGTTTATAAATCACTATTGAATCAATAATAAACTATAGTAAGGCAATTATATAAAGTCTTAAAAATTATAACTACTTTTATTTTTTGAAATAGAAAGAATTATAATTCATTAAAACGGTTCTAAAATATTATTGTTTGTTAAGTAAATTACACCTAAAATTTAAAAGTTTTCTTATTCTATTATTGTTTTCTACGTATGCTGTTTTTGGTATGCCACAAGAACCAAGTAACAGTAATCTTGCACATATTGGTATAGATAAAACTACAGAGCTATCTCTAGAGAATAATTGGGCTTTTTATTGGAACCAATTAATAACACCTAATAACTTTACCGAAAACGATAAGTACGAGTTAGTTTCATTAAAAAACTGGACTAATTTTACACTTCCAAATGCAGGTAAGTTACCTTCTTTAGGCTATGCTACCTACAGAAAAACTGTTACCATTGCCAAAGATAGAGTTGCCGTTTCTTTATACATACCTAAAATATATGCTGCTTCTAAGGTTTTTATTAATGGTACATTTATATCAGAAATTGGTGTAGTTGGTAAAACTAAAGAAGAAGCGCTGCATAGAAGATTCTCACAAATTATACCTTTAAACACCAATGAAACTACGTTTGAAATTGTAATTCAAGTAGCTAATTTCTATCATCAAAAAGGAGGCATTTCAGAACCTATCATTATTGGTGATAGTCAGCATTTATACGGTAAAAAAATTAAACTTGTTATTGCCGATATGATTTTTATTGGCTGCCTTGGTTTTATTGGCTTTTTCTTTTTGTTTTTCTTTCTTTTATATTGGAACAAAGATCATGCAGTTATTTACTTTGCTATTATGTGTATTTCTCTTTCTTACATGGCATTAAGCGATAGGTATGCGCCACTTACACAGGTGTTTGAAACCATTAGTTGGGTGTTTTTAACTAAAATAGAATACATTTCGTTGTTTTTAGGAGGTACTGCAGGTAGTTTATTCTTTAATGATATATTTAAAAGGTTTAGCCATAAATTATATGCTAAGCTTCTAAAATTTGTTTTTTATATTTTAGCTTTATTAGTTATTTTCTTGCCTGCACCACATTTTACAAAGCTACTACTACCCTTTTTAGTTTTAATGATACTTAATTTGTGTTATGTAGGGTTTGTAATTGTAAAAGCTATTTTAGCTAAAAGGTACGAATCTATTTTGCTACTTATTAGTATGCTTTTAGGTTCCGTTATTTTTACCATTCATATCTTTTTCTTTTTAGATCAAAATCAATTTGCAATCATATTTGTAAACTTTGGTTATGTTGTTGTTTTTCTATTGCTTTCTATGCTTTTAATGACTCGTTTTTCTAGAGCTTTTAAACAATTAGAACGTTCTAGAGCTTTGGCATTAAAACAAAAACAAGAAATTACCACACAGTCAGATAAATTGTCTGCAGCAAATTTAAAGTTAGAAGAAAACTTAATACTTTTAGAAAATTACAATACAGAATTAGACGATTTTAATCATATTGTTTCGCACGATTTAAAATCACCATTAGTTTCTGTCTATTCTTTAGCTTCCTTTATAGAAGAAGATTTAAAAGATTCTTTAGATGAAAACACTAAGAATCATATACATTTATTAAAAGGAGTTGTTTCTAAAATGGAGGCACTTATTAACGGACTTCTTCAATATTCTAAAGTAGCTAAAGGGAATAAAACAAAAACAACTTTTAGTTTAAATAAACTGTTAACTAAAGTAGTTGGTGTTGTAGATTACCAGAATAAAAGCACCATTATAGTTCCTGAAAAAGATTTAGAAATATGTGCAAATGAAACGGAATTGAATCATGTTTTTCAGAATCTAATTAGCAATGCTATAAAACACAACGATAAAGAAAAAGCAATTATTAAAATAAGTGTTACAAAACATGCCAAAGAATATTTATTTACAATAAAAGACAATGGTCCTGGTATAGAAGCCCAATATCATGATAAGATATTTAAGATTTTTAGTCAGTTAAAACTAAGTGATGATGTAGAAAGTACAGGTGTTGGATTGGCTATTGTTAAAAAAATTATTACACAGAATAAAGGGATTATTACACTTTCATCTGAAAAAGAGAAAGGTTTAACTCTACAATTTACTTGGGCAATATAATACAAAGTAGGTTTTACTATAAAAGTGAAACTATTGGCGCTGTATAGTTGTGTACAAAAGGTACATCAGAGAATAAAGTACATCAATTTAATTGTATATTTGCCGCCTATAAGTAAGTTAAACAATTAGTTTTCTATTCCTATGCCTTTTAAAAAATTACATCCTTATTTAAAAGAGGTGCAAGCGCATCTTGAAATAACAACACCAACACCTTTACAAAAAGCCAGTATTCCTGTAATTAAAAGTGGCGCAAATACTTTTTGTATAGCACCAGAAGGAAGTGGAAAAACAACTACTTTAATACTTACTACTTTGCACAAGTTAAAGTGCGAAGAAGTAGGCACTGCTCCTAGAGCAATTGTTATGGTAGAAGACAATGAAAAAGCAGCGGCTTTGTACGATGCTTTTATAACTTATACCAGACGTTCTTCTGTAAGAGTATATTTTGCTAATGAAAAAGAACACATAGAATTATTAAAGTCGGAGATTTTTGAAGGTGTAGATGTTTTAATAGCAACACCTAGAATAATAAACAAATTATTATTACTAGAGGGGTTAAATACTACACAACTTAAAATATTTAATATTGAAGATGCAGCTTTTCTTACACAAACTGGGGCAACAAAAGAGATAATGGCAATTACACAAAGTATTCATAGGTGCCAATATGTAATGTATGCAGAGAAAATGCACCCTAATTTAAAGCGTTTAGAAGATTACTTTATGCAATACGCTAAAACTGTAAGTATTTAAAAGAACATGCATTTACAAAGCTATTTTTATAGCTTTATTTAAGATTAGATTTACAATAACGCCACTATATGATACCTAAATTACATTATATCTCACAAGGAAAAACTGCCAAATTAATATTAGAAAATGTACAGAAAGCCTGTACTTCTGGTGCAGAATTGGTACAATTAGACTTAAACAATGTATCTAATGCACAATTGGTATCTGTAGCACAAGAGGCTAGAGATATTACTTCACATTTTCAAACAAGGTTAGTTATTAAAGAACATTACAAAATAGCTAAAGAGGTAAAAGCAGATGGTGTACACTTAGAACAAGCACACACCTGCCCTAGTATAGTTAGAGCCCACGTATATACTTGGCAAATTATTGGAGGAACTGCCAATACGCTTAAAGAGAGTAAAACCTTATTAGAAAAACAAGTAGATTATATTTTATTAAGTCCGTTTAGATTAGGCACTACTAACAAAAAGGTACCTACAGTTTTAGGGTTAGATGGTTATACTGTATTAACGGAAGCACTACAAACAGAAACACCAATTATAGGTTTTGGTGGCATCGATACTGCAGATATTAAAGATATTTTAGCAACAGGAATTTCTGGTGTGGCCGTTTCAGATGCAATTACCAATAACTTCGATAGCATAAAAGACTTTCATAAATTGCTAAATGCTTCAGCTACAGAAGAAATGCGACATACGTTTTAGTATCAATAAGAAAAACCTTCTTTTTTAATTCTTGTTGAAGTAGTTTTTACAACTTCTTTAATTGATTAAAAACACTTATGCTTAAAGGTATAAATAGAAACCCCGCAATTATAAAAACAATAAAGGCTTTTTGCAATCCAAAAACCTCTGACAAATACCCAATTAAAGGCGGACCTAAAAACATACCAATGGTGGCATAAGTACCTATAATAGAAATTACAATACCTACAGCGTATTTTTTTGCTTTTCCTGCCAATATAAATGTCATAGGAAAAAGACCAGAAACCCCTATTCCTACTAAGCAGAAACCAATTAAAGCAGGCCAAAATTCAGGAATTAAAATGGCTATTAAAATACCACTCATTATAAAGATAGCACTTAAAAAATAGAGTTTTTTCATTCCAAAAGTATCAATAAAACGGTCTATGAGTAATCTGTAAATAGACATACAGATCATAAATAATAAAAAACCGTAAGTAAATACTTCTTCTTTTACTACTTCCTTAAAATAAACACCGTTCCAATCATACATGCCTCCTTCACAAACAGCGGCTAAAAATACCATAAAACCTAAAAGCATTATATACTTATTAGGTTTTCCTAATTTAAACGTATTGCCTTCTTTTGCTTTGTCATTTTTAATTAAATAAGGGTAGGCAATAAAAATACTAATAAGGGTAAAAATTGCTACTATTAAAAAATGAACTAGTATAGAAACTTCTAGCTGTAACATTAATGTGGTAAACAAAACACCTAAAACTCCACCAATACTCCATAATCCATGAAAAGAACCTACAATACGTTTTTCAAACTTTTCTTGTAAAGAAATAGACTGTGTGTTTATAGAGATATTTAATATTCTAATACTTATTGCAAATAGAAATAATGCAAAAATAAGTAAGGACAAACTGTTTGCAATACCAATTAAAAACAAGGATATAGAAAATATAACATAAGCAAATTGTTGTGGTATTCTACTATCGTATTTAGAAACCAACCAACCAGAAAGTGGTATGCCAATAACTGCACTAGCAGGCATTACCATTAACAAGTTTCCTAATTCCTCATCACTAAAATTAAAGTTATCTTTTATAGTAGGTATGCGAGATGCCCAACTGGTAAAACAAATTCCTGATAATAAAAAATAAGTAGAAAGTGAAAATCGTTGCAAATCTCTCTCTTGCATAGCTGTAGTATATTTGGCGGCAAAAGTAATTTTTTAAAGAATTAAATACGTCCGTTTTCTGTTTTAAATTAAAACATCATAAAAAAAAAGCATATTAAAAAAATCGTTTTCTTACTAAAACCAACGATTAATAAACCAAATTAGACACTTACTAATTTAATAGGTGAAAGTAAATATGCAACTTATAGATTTAGAAAAAATCTAAACTAACTGAAAACATGAAAGCCAAAAAAATCTTTTCAAGAATACTAATATCGATGCCATCACTAATTTTAACTTTGTTTTTTATTCCAAATGCATTAGATAAAATTCTAAATTCAAATCAAACAGAAAAAATTGTTACGAATAGTACAATAATGATAATTACTGGAATATTTCTGTTAATTTCAACTGCTTTATTCTTATTTTATAAAACCGTAATTATAGGAACTACTTTTTTAGTTTTTTATATGACCTTTATTGTATTTATTCATATCTATAAAGGAAAACCATATGAAGTAGCAATGCTAATTGTTATAGCTACAATATTTGCCTCATATATTAGAAAACCACAGTTATTTTGTCTAAAAAAAACAATTGATTAATTGAATATGAGTTTTCTGCTTAGATTTTAGCTTTTAAGAAACAAAATTATAAAATAGAAATATTGGAAAAACTGCAACTAAAACAATGAGAGGTTAAATAAAAAATGGGTCTTCAAAATAAAGCAAGTGTTTAAAAAATGCTATGTTTTAGTTAATGTACTAAATAAAAAAATACGCTGTAAAAATTACAGCGCATTATAAAAGTATAAATAAGTAAAAAAATAAATTGTAATTAAAACTTAAGCCTCTCTATTCAATTTACGTTTTTGAAGACCAACATCTGGCGCAGATAACTTACCCCAAGTTGTTTCCATTTGCTTTATCTTATCTTTAGCATCGGCTTGTTTTAGGATATTTAATACGGCGTTATAAGCAGAGTCTAATGCACCAACAATCCAACCATGATGCACAGAACAACATTCTCCTGCTAGTTGTAAAGAACCATTAAACTCTGGAGTTAACAACGTAGGATACAAATTTTTAAATTGCCCTGGTTTAAACAAAGCAAAAGCACCACCATTGGCATGATTGTCCCAAAACCAAGTTTTGGTAGTTTCTTCTGGTTTATAGCCAGCAAATTCATTGGCAACATCTACTTCTGGATATAAATATTGAATTCCTTTTAAACATTCGTTTACTCTTTCTTCATCAGACAACGCACCTATACGCTCTGCATCTTGTGCCCAACAATAAATTTGCAAGACACCTCCTTTAGCTTTGTATCCGTAAGAAGGATACACAATTTGACGGTTAGATTTGTCTGAAACAGCCACACCCAATCCTTCGCTTTGGCGTTCTCCTAATGTTGCCCAAAACTGAGTTTTAAAAGTGATAAAAGCTTTAAAAGATGGCATATAACTACATTCTCTAATTGCTCTTGCTTTGGCAAAAGACAAATTATCGAAGAAATTGGTTTTTAAATCTCCATTTAAATAAGCGCCATTAGGCAAAGTACTTATTACATAGGGATACTGTTTTTCAATTGTATTATCTTCATGTTTAATATGCATTTTAATTCCTCCGTGACCTTGGTATAAGTTTTCATCATATATTACGTTGGTAACTCTATGATGTGTGTGTACGCGTTCTTTTGCATACGATTTTTCTCCTTTTTCTACAGGCTCTGCATTTGCAGGTGGTACAGTGCTAGGTGGTTTTGCAGCTGAAGTTAAATTGTTTGGTGAATACCCCAAAGATCCATCTTCACCAGATTTCATACCTACCAAAACCTGTGCTCTATTTCCATCTGATGGCAATACCCCTTTATCTAAGTTTAATACTGTTCTGCAAGCATCAGGAAAGTGTTGCATACCTTTATCCATAGTAACCATATAAATATTAGGATCTGTAGCATCGTAAGAATTTTTACTACCATCCCAATCATAACTTGCCAATACAATTTCTACAAAAGAAACTGCATACATATTGGTACCTACATTTAAAGTTTCTAAATAGCTAGCAATACTATAAGGCAAACAGTCTGTTTTTTTACCCATGGCAGGATTGTAGTATTCTTCTAAATCTCCTAGAGTGAAAACGTTTGTTAAATATGCCCACATAGAATAATTATCAAATTGTATTAATTTCTCAAAACCTTTATCAAAAGAATCATTAATAGCCGTAATAAAAGGCTCGTTTACCTTATCTAGTATTTTATTAATTGGTAAGTATGCATCTCCTATAGTAGGTTGTACTTCTGTAAACCAAACCATATCTATATCACCTCCCTTGTCTATATCGAAGTTTAAAGAATTTACTGTTGAATCTGCAGCAATAATTGGCGCTTTCATATTGTTATAACGCAAACGTTGAACAGGAGAATTGTAATAAAATTTTCTCCATATCAATGCTTTATCTTCCATTTTATTTCGTTCTAAAACAGCATTTACAGACAATGCCAGTTGTTGTACAGGCAACATATCTGCAGAAAACTGCGGAATCCTCATACCTCCTACTTCTCCATATAAACCTGCATTGTCGGTGTTTTTAGCATCATATTTTGTAGAATACCAAGTATCTATTCTTCCACCAACACGGTCTGAAGCTTCAAAAACTTCACATTCTATATCTAAAGACTGTAGAATTAAACCGGCGTACAAACCAGCAAATCCGCCACCAACAATACCTACAATAGGTTCTTTATAATCTTCAGCAATAATGGCATTTTTAAAATGTGTAGCGTTCTTACGTGCTCTTTGTTTTAGAATATTGTTTTCATAAGTATTACCATAATTTTCTATGAGCCATTCTCCAAAAGCTCTTTTTGCGATACCTGCTTTATTTTTATCTATTTTGTTAGGTTGTTTGTTTGGTTTAAAAGGAAAATAACTCATAATTTGTTGTTTTAGTTGATTAGAACAACAAAACTATTTAATAATGAAGCGTTTGTAAAGAGTATAAATACGTGATTATTGTTTTTAGCCATTCTTCTTTTTCTATTTATTATTTAATCTACTATTCTGCCACTATACATAAGTCTTTTTCATATTAGCTTTATAACTTTTCTAAGATTATTTTCATTTACATTACTACTTTTTTCCCTTATTTCTCTCCTCTTTTTAATAACTATCAATTTTTCTTATGGAAATATTTATAAATGTTTGTTAAAAAAGAATGAACGTTCATTTTTATCAATATCTTTGTACCAGAATTAAATATTATGGCAAAGCTTCAAAAAAGTATAGACAAACGAAACGCATTAATTAAGGCTACAATAGAGCTGGTAAACAATAACGGTTTCCATGCAACTCCTATGAGTAAAATAGCTAAAATGGCAAACGTGTCTCCTGCTACTATTTATTTATATTTTGAAAACAAACAAGATTTAGTAAACAAAACATATATAGAAGTTAAAGCAAAATACACAGCATATGCTTTTGATAATTACGATGCAACTATGCCAATTGAAGAAGGATTTAATTTGATTTGGCACAGAATAGCAGAGTTTAAGTTAAAAGAATGTGAGAACGCTATGTTTTTAGCACAGTGTGATAATACACCAATGATAGATGAACCTAGTAGAATTGAAGGAATTAAACATCTACAACCTTTGCTAGATCTTTGGGAAAAAGGAAAAAAAGAAGGTATTGTAAAACCAATGTCTGATTACCTTTTGTATGCCTATGCAATTAACCCGTTATCATTTTTAATGATTTCACAAAAGAGAGGCACTTTTACATTAGATAGTTCACACATAGAAGATGCTTACCAATCTGCTTGGAATAGTATTAAAGTAATAAAATAAGATAAACAAAATATAAAATTGAAACATATGGAATTATTAGATAAATTAAATTGGAGATACGCTGCAAAAGCTATGAATGGCGAAAAAGTAGCAGAAGATAAAATTGAACGTATTTTAGAAGCAACACGTTTGGCTGCAACCTCAAGTGGTTTACAACCTTTTGAAGTATTTGTTGTTAAGAACCAAGAAATTAAAGAAAAAATTAAACCAATTGCTTGGAACCAATCTGTAATTACAGACTGTTCTCACCTATTGGTATTTGCTGCTTGGGATACGTATACGCCAGAAAGAATCAACTATATGTTCGATTTAACAAACGAAATTAGAGGATTTAAAAATGAAGGTTGGGAAAACTACCGTCAGATGTTGTTAAGTTCTTACCCACAAAAAGATGCAGAAGAAAACTTTAATCATGCTGCAAAACAAGCATACATTGCATTTGCACACGCTATTATTGCTGCTGCTTATGAAGGTGTAGATGCAACGCCATTAGAAGGTTTTGATCCTGCAGCTGTAGATGAAATTTTAGGCTTACGTGAAAAAGGATTGCGTAGTGCTGTATTATTACCATTAGGTTACAGACAAAAAGATGAAGATTGGTTAGTAGACCTTGTTAAGGTTAGAAAACCTATGAAAGATATGGTAACTGTAATTGAATAATTAAAATAATGACACAAACAATTCTATTAAATAATAGACCGCAAGGAAAACCAACGGCTTCTAATTTTGAATTTGTTACTAATACTAATGAACTTTCAATTTCAGAAGGAGAAATTCTTTTAGAAACTGCTTATGTATCTGTAGATCCTTATTTAAGAGGAAGAATGAGTGATGCAAAATCATACATTCCTTCTTTTGAATTAAACAAGCCAATACAATCTGGTGTAGTTGCAAAAGTTATTGCTACTAAAAACAACAATTTTGCAGAAGGCGATTATGTATCTGGTATGCTAAATTGGGCAACACAACAAGTTTCTACTGGAGAAGGACTACAAAAAGTAGATAAAACCAAAGCACCACTAAGTACTTATCAAGGTATTTTAGGAATGACAGGTTTAACTGCTTATTTAGGTTTACACCAAATAGGAAAACCTGTAGCAGGAGAAACAATTGTAGTTTCTGGAGCAGCTGGAGCTGTAGGTAGTGTTGTAGGACAAATTGCTAAAATATTAGGGTTACGTGTTATTGGAATTGCAGGTACAGATGAAAAAGTTGCAATGCTTAAAGATACATTTGGTTTTGATGCAGGTATTAATTACAATACTAGTACAGATATAAATGCAGAAATTAAAGAATTAGCACCCAATGGTGTAGATATTTATTTTGACAATGTTGGTGGACCAATATCTGATGCAGTTTTGTTTAACATTAACCGATTTGCAAGAATTATAATTTGTGGTGCTATTTCTGTTTATAATGAAACTGAATTGCCAAAAAGCATTAGTGTACAACCATTTTTAGTTAAAAATAGTGCATTGATGCAAGGTTTTATTGTTTCTAATTATGCAGACAAGTTTCCTGAAGCAATGCAAGCATTATCTAGTTGGTTAGCAGCAGGTAAATTAAAATACACAGAAACTATTGTAGAGGGTTTCGAAAACATTCCGACTGCTTTTATCGATTTATTTGAAGGTAAAAACAAAGGAAAAATGATTGTTAAAATATAATATTAAAATAGAAAAGAAGATGAACAATTTTGAATTTAAAAATCCTACCAAGATTATTTTTGGAAAGGATTCAATTGAAAAATTAGAAAGTGAAATACCAGAGAATGCCAAAGTATTATTACTATATGGTGGAGGAAGTATTAAGAAAAATGGTATCTATGATGCTGTTAAAAAAAGCTTATCTAAATTTGAGGTAGTAGAGTTTGGTGGCATTCCAGCAAACCCAGAATACGCCACATTAATGGAAGCTTTAGAAGTAATTAAAGAAGAAAATATCACTTATTTATTAGCTGTTGGTGGAGGTTCTGTTATAGATGGAACAAAGTTTTTATCTGCTGCAGCCGTTTTTGAAGGAGAAACACCTTGGGATATTTTAACGAAGAATATTAAAACAGAAAAAGGAATGCCTTTTGGAACTGTTTTAACATTGCCAGCTACAGGTTCTGAAATGAATTCTGGAGCAGTAATTACAAGAGCAGAAACTAAAGAGAAGCTAGCAATGGGAGGACCAGCTTTATTTCCTGAATTCTCAATATTAGACCCAGAAGTAATTACTTCAATTCCTGAACGTCAACTTGCAAACGGTTTAACAGATGCTTTTACACACGTTTTAGAACAGTATATGACGTATCCCATTGGCGCGTTGTTACAAGATCGTTTTGCAGAAAGTATTTTACAAACTTTAATTGAAGTTGCACCAAAAGTAATTAAAGATCCAAAAGATTACAAAGCAGCATCTAACTTTATGTGGAGTTGTACAATGGCATTAAACGGATTGATTCAAAAAGGAGTACCAACAGATTGGGCAGTTCATGCTATTGGACATGAGTTAACTGCTTTATTTGGAATAGACCATGCACGTACTTTAGCTGTAATTGCACCTAGTCATTATAAGTACAACTTTGAAGCAAAAAAAGAAAAGTTAGCACAATATGGAGAACGCGTTTGGAATATTACTGAAGGAAGTACAGATGACAAAGCATATGCTGCCATTGAGAAAACAGTTGCTTTTTTCCACGAATTAGGAATAGATACAAAGTTATCTGATTATACTTCAGATTATGAAGGTACAGCAGAAAAGATAGCACAACGTTTTACAGATCGTGGTTGGACAGGATTAGGAGAACACCAAACATTGTCTCCTGATAAAGTAGCCAAAATAGTAAAAATGGCTTATTAAAAAAAAGTATGAAAATAGCAAAAATTATAGCCTTAGCGCTTACCATTGTTACAGCATCTAGTTGTAAAAACGCAAAAAATGAAAACGTTTCTGAAAAAGCTTCAGAAAAATTAACAGAACTTAAAAAAGATAAAAAAATGAACGTATTATTTGTATTAACATCTCATGATCAATTAGGAGATACAGGAAAGAAAACAGGATTTTGGGTAGAAGAATTTGCAAGTCCATATTACTCTTTATTAGACAAAGGGGTTAACATTACTATAGCTACACCAAAAGGAGGTGCTGCACCAATAGATCCAAGTAGTGATTCGCCAGACGCAGCAACAGCAGCAACTGAGCGTTTTGACAAAGATGCAGACGCTAAGGCAAAAATTGCAAACACAAATAAATTATCTGATATGAATGCAGACGATTTTGATGCTGT
>CAXBIR010000087.1:0-12040 GCA_963975825.1 uncultured Polaribacter sp. | reverse complement strand
ATCAGAAATTTGATCTGCAACTTTATCTGGGTGTCCTTCAGAAACACTTTCTGAGGTAAATAAATATGACATAATATTCTTCTTTTAAATGTTGTAGGAAAATAGAATTTGATTGCGTAGTCGCTAAAAGAAGTAGATAATTACTGCTTTAGCATTTTTTTTATGAGGTTGCAATCAGTTCAAATTTTTCCTCTTAATTTGATTGCAAAAGTACACTATAAAATTAAAACGAATACTTTTTTAACGATAATTATTTATGATAGCATCATCAATAAATCAATTTAAGAGATTAATAATTAACGTTTTTAAAGATTAAATAAAACAAGGTTATCTAAAATGCGAAATCAATATTTTTTTAAAAATAAATTGTTTTTTGTTAGGATATTAAATTTTTCTGAACATATATTTGCACTCACAAAGTTCAATAACTTATTGAAATGTTATCAAGAAAGGCAGAGGGATTAGACCCAATGAAGCCTTAGCAACCCTTTAGAAATAAAGAAGGTGCTACATTCTACCTAAATTTATATATTTGGATAGATAACAAAAAAGAATTTTCCTATTCAGGTAAATACTATTTTCTTAATAACATTTTTCTAGTAAGTACATCAATTGTAATTGATGCATTCAACTTTTGGTTTAATTATTTATTAACTCAAAAAAATAGAAAAATGAGTACACACAAATTAGCAACAAATGCGTTGCACGCAGGACATGATGTAAAAGCAAATGGAGGAACAAGAGCTGTTCCTATTTATCAAACATCTTCGTATGTTTTTAACAATTCTGAACATGCTGCAAATCTTTTTTCATTAAAAGAATTAGGTTTTATTTACACACGTTTAAACAACCCTACAAATCAAATATTACAAGATCGCTTAGCAGCTTTAGAAGGAGGTATTGGAGCCGTAGTTTTTGCATCTGGAACTGCAGCAATTTCTACAGGTTTATTAACGCTTTTAAAAGCAGGAGATCATATAGTTGCTTCTAGCAGTTTATATGGCGGAACGTACAATTTATTAAGTGTTACGTTACCTAGATTTGGTATTACTACTACGTTTGTAGATGCTTCAGATCCAAGTAATTTTGGTGAAGCAGTTCAAGAAAATACAAGGGCATTTTTTGTAGAATCTTTAGGAAACCCAAAATTAGATGTGTTAGATTTAGAAGCAATTTCTAAACATGCAAAAGCAGCAGAAGTGCCTTTTATAGTAGATAATACAGTAGCAACACCAGTTTTGTTAAACCCAATTAAACATGGTGCAGATATTGTAATTCATTCTTTAACAAAATATATTGGTGGACAAGGAACTTCTCTTGGTGGTGCAATTGTAGATGCTGGAACTTTTAATTGGGCAAATGGAAAATTCCCAGAATTTACAGAGCCTTCTGCAGGTTATCATGGTTTAAAATATCATGAAACTTTGGGTGCAGCATCTTACACTTTTAAATTAATTTTAGAAGGATTACGTGATTTTGGAGGAGCTTTAAGTCCTACAAATGCCTTTAATATTATTCAAGGTTTAGAAACTTTACCTGTTAGAATTAAGCAACATTCAGAAAATGCGCTGGCTTTAGCAAAATGGTTAGAGCAACAAGAAGAAGTTGCTTGGGTAAATTATCCTGGTTTAGAAAGTAGTAAATACAAATCTTTAGCAGATAAATATTTGCCAAAAGGACAAAGTGGAATTGTAACCTTTGGACCTAAAAAAGGTTTTGAAGCTGCAAAAGTTATTGCAGATAAAACAAAAGTTTTCTCATTGTTAGCAAATATAGGAGATACAAAGTCGCTAATTATTCACCCAGCAAGTACAACGCATCAACAATTAGATGAACAAGCTCAGGCAAGTGCAGGTGTTTCTCAAGATTTAATTCGTTTATCTGTTGGTATTGAAGATTTAGAAGATTTAAAATCAGATTTAAAAGCAGCTTTTTTAGAAATATAAAAATAAATGTCTGTTTAAAGATTGTAGAGAATTAAAATTTCTCGATTGCATTTAAACAGACATTATTTAAAAACTTAGCAAATAATTGGAAAATCAATTACAACATATAAAACTATATAATTTTACCACAGAATTAGGGGCTAAAATTTCTGAAATAAATTTAAGTTATCAGGTTTTTGGTAGAATTTTAGGTACAGCACCTGTTATTTTAATAAACCATGCATTAACAGGAAATAGTGATGTTGCTGGTAAAAATGGTTGGTGGCAAGATATTGTTGGTATTGATAAGGCAATAAATACAAACGAGTATACTATTTTGTCTTTTAATATTCCAGGAAATGGTTTTGATGGTTTTCTAATTGAAAATTATAAAGATTTTATAGCAAGAGATATTGCTAAACTATTTTTAGAAGGATTAAAAGAATTAAAAATAAATGAATTATTTGCTTTAATTGGAGGTTCTTTAGGAGGTGGTATTGCTTGGGAAATGATGGTTTTAGAATCTAAAATCACTAAAAATTTTTTACCAATTGCTACAGATTGGAAATCTACAGATTGGTTAATTGCCAATTGCCAAATTCAAGAACAATTTTTAGTAAACTCTAGCAATCCTGTGCATGATGCAAGAATGCATGCAATGTTATGTTATAGAACTCCATCTTCTTTTAAAGAGCGTTTTCATAGATCTAAAAACGAAAATTCAGATGTTTTTAATGTAGAAAGTTGGCTATTGCATCATGGAAAAAAGTTGCAAGAACGTTATCAATTATCTTCTTACAAGTTAATGAATCAATTATTAAAAACGATTGATGTTACTAAAAATGGAGAAAAAAATATTGAAATTTTAGATCAGATTGAAGCGAATATTCACATTATTGGTGTGGATTCAGATTTATTTTTTACTGCTGAAGAAAACAGAGAAACACATAAGAAATTAGCATTAACAAAAGAAAATGTTACGTATAACGAAATAAAATCTGTGCATGGTCATGATGCATTTTTAATGGAATATGACCAGCTTCAGAAAATAATAGAACCTATTTTCAATAAAGAATATAGAGCAAAGAAAATGAAAGTATTAAAATTTGGAGGAAAATCTTTAGCAAACGAAAAAGGAATTGAGAATGCCATTGATATTATCCTTAATAAACATAAAAACGGAGAAAAAATTACAGTGGTAGCTTCTGCAAGAGGAAATACAACTGATAATTTAGAAGCTATTTTAGATTTAGCTGCATCAAAAAAAGAATATAAAAAAGTATTTACCAAGTTTAAAGAGTATCAATTACAACCTAATAATTCTGTCGATTTCTCAGAAGAATTTGCAACTTTAGAAACCATTTTCGAAGGAGTTTCTTTGTTAGGAGATTACAGTAATAAAATTAAAGATACAGTTTTAGCACAAGGAGAATTATTAGCTGTAAAATTAGTTGCTAGTTTGTTAGAAAAACAAGGAATAGCAACCAATGCAACAGATGCAAGAACATTAATAATTACAGATGAAAACTTCGGAAATGCACAACCAATAAACGCTGTTTCATCTGAAAATGTAATTGCTTATTTTAAAGAAAATGCAACAAAATTAAATATTGTTACTGGCTTTATTTCTTCAAATAAAAAAGGAGAAACTACAACTTTAGGTAGAAACGGAAGTAATTATACAGCTGCATTATTGGCTAATTATTTAGATGCAGAAGAATTACAAAATTACACACACGTTAGCGGAATTTTTACTGCAAACCCAGATTTAGTTGCAGATGCAAAGAAAATAGAAAAGCTTTCTTTTTCTGAAGCAAATGAGTTGGCAAATTTTGGAGCAACCATTTTACATGCAAAAACCATTATTCCTTTATTAGAAAAAAACATTGATTTACGAATTCTAAATACTTTTAATAAAGAAGATAAAGGCACTTTAATTACCGCAGAATCTTCAGAAAAAGGAATAAAATCTATTTCTACAATAAACAATGTTTCTTTATTAAATTTTGAAGGAAGAGGTTTGTTAGGTAAAGTAGGTGTAGATGCTAGAATTTTTAGAGCTTTAAGTGATAAGAATATTAGTGTAAGTATTATTTCTCAAGGTTCATCAGAAAGAGGAATTGGGTTAATAATAGATTCTGAAAAAGCACAAGAAGCTGTTTTAGCACTAGAAAGAGAGTTCGAAAACGACTTTTATTCACAAGATGTAAATCAGATATCTACAGTACAAAATGTAGCTGTAATTTCTATTATTGGGCAAGATTTAAGCGAGTTTCATCATCCTTATAATGCGCTAATAAAAAACCAAATTGTTCCCGTTTTATTTAATAATACAATTACTGGTAAAAATGTTAGTTTGGTTGTTAGGGAAGATCAACTTCATAAAGCTGTAAATGTAATTCATGGTCAGGTTTTTGGTGTATCAAAAAAGATTAACATTGCTGTTTTTGGTAAAGGTTTGGTTGGTGGTACATTAATAAACCAGATTTTAGAAAATGCAGCATCTGTATTAGAAAGAAGAAAAATTCAATTAAATGTTTTTGCAGTAGCAAGCTCTAAAAAACTATTACTAAATAAAAACGGAGTTTCTAAGAACTGGCAAGAAGATTTAGAAGAAATAGGTATAGAAAATACTACAATTAAAGATGTTGTACATTTTGCAAAAACACATCATTTAGAAAACTTAATTGCAGTAGATAATACAGCAAGTGTTTCTTTTGTAGAAAATTATATTCCTTTAATAGAAGCAGGTTTCGATTTGGTTTCTTGTAATAAAATTGCCAATACTTTATCCTTCAATTTCTATAAAGAATTAAGAAGAAAATTAAAAGAATACAAGAAACAATATTTATACGAAACTAATGTTGGTGCAGGTTTACCTTTAATAGATACTATTAGGTTACTGCATGAATCTGGAGAGAATATTACTAAAATTAGAGGTGTTTTTTCTGGAAGTTTAAGTTATTTGTTTAATACTTTTTCTGCGGAAGATGAGCTGTTTTCTAAAGTTTTACAAGATGCAATTGATGCTGGTTTTACAGAACCAGATGCTAGAGAAGATTTAGGAGGAAATGATGTTGCTAGAAAATTATTGATTTTAGCAAGAGAACTAGATTTAGAAAATGAATTTACAGATGTAAATATTCAGAATTTAATTCCAGAAAATTTAAGAGAAGGTTCTGCTAGTAATTTTCTTTCTAGTCTAAACGAGATGAATGAAGAATATCAAGCCTTAAAAAATAACCAAGAAAAAGGAAACGTATTACGTTATATAGGTGAATTAAGTGGAGATTTATCTCAGATTACAGGTAATTTAGACGTAAAATTAGTTTCTGTTTCTAAAAATTCACCTTTAGGATCTTTAAAAGGTTCGGATGCAATTTTTGAAATTTATACAGAATCTTATGGAGAACAACCCATTGTAATACAAGGTGCAGGTGCAGGTTCTAAAGTTACTGCAAGAGGCGTTTTTGGAGATATTTTAAGATTAGCAAAACATAATAATTAGCAGGTTTTTCTGCATAATTCTGATTTTTTTTCAGAAACTAAAAAAAATAAATATGAGCAAACATTTCGAAACAGAAGCTATTAGAACACAAACAGAAAGATCTCAGTTTTCTGAACATTCTACACCATTATATTTAACATCTAGTTTTGTTTTTGATGATGCAGAAGAAATGCGTGCTTCATTTGCAGAAGAAAAAGAGCGAAACTTATACAGTAGATTTACCAACCCAAATACAACAGAATTTGTAGATAAAGTTGTAAAAATGGAAGGTGCAGAAGCTGGTTATGCATTTGCAACAGGAATGTCTGCTATATTTTCAACTTTTGCAGCTTTATTAAATGCTGGTGATCATGTGGTTTCTTGTAGATCTGTTTTTGGTTCTACACATAGTATGTTTACTAAGTTTTTGCCTAAATGGAATATAGAAACTTCATATTTTAAAGTTGATGAGGTAGATTTCGTAGAAAGTTTAATTCAACCTAATACTAAAATTTTATATATAGAAACACCAACTAACCCAGCAGTAGATATTTTAGATTTAGAAGTAATTGGTAAAATTGCTACAAAGCACAATCTAATTTTTATAGTAGATAATTGTTTTGCAACACCTTATGTGCAACAGCCAATTAAATTTGGTGCAGATTTGGTAATTCATTCTGCTACAAAATTAATTGATGGACAAGGAAGAGTTTTAGGTGGTGTTACTGTTGGTAATAAAGAATTAATGCGAGAAATTTACTTGTTTGCAAGAAATACGGGTCCTGCAATGTCTCCATTTAACGCTTGGGTTTTATCTAAAAGTCTAGAGACTTTAGCTATTAGAGTAGAAAAACACGCGGAAAATGCATTTAAAGTAGCAGAGTTTTTAGAAACCCAAAAAAATGTAGAGTTGGTAAAATATCCTTTTTTGAAATCACATCCTCAATATAAAGTAGCTATTAACCAAATGAAATTAGGTGGAAATATTGTTGCTTTTGAAATTAAAGGAGGTATTGAAGCAGGAAGAAAGTTTTTAGACAGAATTAAAATGTGTTCTCTTTCTGCAAATTTAGGAGATACAAGAACAATTGTAACACATCCTTCCTCTACAACTCATGGTAGACTTTCTGAAGAAGATAGGTTAGAAGTTGGTATTACAAAAGGTTTGGTTAGAGTTTCTGTAGGTTTAGAAAATGCAACAGATATTATTGCAGATTTAGAACAAGCATTAAATGGATAAACTAATTTTAAATTCCGTAATTTTGTTTTATGCTTTCTAAAAAGACAAAATACGGAATTAAAGCCCTTACATATTTGGCAAGACAGGAAAATAAAACTCCTGTGGCTATTGCTACAATATCTAAAAGTGAAAATATTTCATTAAAGTTTTTAGAAAGTATTCTTTTAACGCTTCGTAAAAACGGAATTTTAGGTTCTAAAAAGGGAAAAGGTGGTGGTTATTATCTACTAAAAGATCCGTCTGAAATACCTATGACTATTGTTATGAGGGTTTTAGAAGGGCCAATTTCTATGGTACCTTGTGTAAGTTTAAATTTTTATGAAAAGTGTGATGATTGTCCTGATGAAAATGCTTGTTCTGTTCACAGTTTAATGATAAAAGTAAGAGACAATACACTAGAAATCTTTAAAAATACATCATTAGCAGATCTTTGTAAGTGCTAATTTTTATTCTAAGAAGAACCGTTTTTATATAACATTTCTCCAACTTATTAGCTTATAGCGTTTGGATATTCATAATGTTTTTGTGGTTTTTTTATTAATCTACTAAATCTATAGGGTTTATGTAATTATTTAGAATTTGAAGAGTCTAAGTATCAAAAAATAGTGTAGGTTTGTAATGTCCTATTAAATAAGTAGGGTATTGAATTAGTTACTATGATTTTAAATCAAATCATTTTTAGTAAAAAAGCACAAAGTAAGGGTTTTGAAGAAGATAAAACTTCTGAAAAACCTTTACGAAGTGTGATAAAAGCTCTTAGTTGGAGGCTTATAGGAACGTTAGATACTCTTGTAGTATCATATGTTTTAACGGGTGAAATTGGTTTAGCAACCTCTATAGCATCTGTAGATTTTGTAACAAAATTAATATTGTATTTCTTTCACGAAAGGGTTTGGAATAAAATAAAATGGGGAAAGTAAAGTATATGAATTTAATAGAAATAAATAAAGAATTACAAAACAAGAATCCGCAAGAGATAATTGCTTGGGCAATTTCTATAGGAAGTAATCCTGTGGTTACAACAAATTTTAGACCCTACGAAGTTGCAATTTTAAATGCGGTTTCTGAAGTAAAAAAAGATATTAAAGTTATTTGGTGCGACACTGGTTACAATACTGTTCAAACATATAAACATGCTGAAGAAATTATTGAAAAATTGAATTTAAACATTCAGTTGTATGTGCCAAAACAAACGGCTTCTCATAGAAATGTTGTTCTGGGTGTTCCTTCAATAGAAGATAAAAAACATGTAATATTTACAGAGCAAGTAAAGTTAGAGCCTTTTAAAAGAGCAATGAAAGAACATCAACCAGATGTTTGGTTTACAAACTTAAGAAAAGGACAAACTGCTTTTAGAGATAGTATAGATATTGTTTCTAAAAGTAAAGATGGTGTTTTAAAAGTAAGTCCTTTTTATCATTGGGCAGATGAAAAACTAGATGCTTATTTAGAAGAAAAAGGTTTGCCAAATGAGTTTACGTATTTCGACCCAACAAAAGTAGAAAGTAATAGAGAATGTGGTTTGCATATCTAAAAGACATGATTATGAGTGAAAGAACAATACAAGTAGACGCTTTAGAAAGTGAAGCAATTTATATATTTAGAGAAGTAGTAGCGCAATTTGAAAAGCCTGTGTTGCTTTTTTCTGGTGGAAAAGATAGCATAACATTAGTTCGTTTAGCACAAAAGGCATTTTTTCCGGCAAAAATTCCTTTTCCATTAATGCATATAGATACAGGTCATAATTTTCCTGAAACGATTGAATTTAGAGATCGGTTAGCAAAAGAATTAGGTGTTGAGTTAATTGTTAGAAATGTACAAGACAACATAGATTCTGGAAGAGTAAAAGAAGAAACGGGTAGGTATGCAAGTAGAAATATGTTGCAGACAGAAACTTTATTAGATGCTATAGAAGAATTTGGTTTTGATGCTTGTATTGGTGGAGCAAGAAGAGATGAAGAAAAAGCCAGAGCAAAAGAAAGAATTTTTTCTGTAAGAGATGATTTTGGTCAATGGGATGAGAAAAACCAAAGACCAGAGGTTTTTGATATGTTAAATGGACGTATAGATTTAGGGCAAAATGTACGTGTTTTTCCAATTTCCAATTGGACAGAATTAGATGTTTGGTCTTATATAGAAAAAGAAAACATAGAAATTCCATCAATTTATTTTGCACACAAAAGAAAGATTTTTGTGAGAGATGGTATGATTTGGTCTGCAGATGATGAAGTTGTTTTTAGAGACGAAGAAGAAGTTGTAGAAGAAAAAATGGTTCGTTTTAGAACTGTAGGAGATATGAGTTGTACGGCAGCAGTTTTATCAGATGCTGTAGATATTGCAAAAGTAGTTGAAGAAATTAGAGATTCTTCTATTTCAGAAAGAGGTGCAAGAATAGATGACAAACGTTCTGAAGCAGCAATGGAAAAAAGAAAACAACAAGGATATTTTTAAAGAAAGAAAGAAGATGAACGTATTAAAAATAGCAACAGCAGGTAGTGTAGATGATGGTAAAAGCACCTTAATTGGTCGTATATTATATGATACAAAATCATTAACAGACGATAAATTAGAGGCCATTGAAGAAAAAAGTAAACAAAGAGGTTTCGATTATTTAGATTTTTCTTTAGCAACAGATGGTTTAGTCGCAGAAAGAGAACAAGGTATAACTATAGATGTAGCTCATATTTATTTTTCAACAAGAAAAAAGAGTTTCATTATTGCAGATACACCAGGTCATATAGAATATACAAGAAACATGGTAACTGGTGCTTCTACTGCACAAGCTTCTATTGTTTTAATTGATGCTAGAAATGGTGTTGTAGAGCAAACTTACAGACATTTTTTTATCAATAATTTATTACGAATTAAAGATGTTGTAATTGCCATTAATAAAATGGATTTGGTAGATTTTTCAGAAGAAAAATACAACATTATTAAAGGGGAAATAGAATATTTAGCAGGTAAAAGCGAATATAAAAACCAGAACTTAACTTTTATACCAATGTCTGCTTTACAAGGAGATAATGTGGTTACAAAATCTGAAAATACACCTTGGTATTCTGGAGAAACATTAATGCATCATTTAGAGAGATTAAACTCTGAAGATGTACAAGAAGCTACACAAGTTCGTTTTCCTGTGCAAACTGTAATTAGGCCAAAAACAGATCAATATCATGATTTTAGAGGATATGCAGGTAAAATTTATGGTGGAGATTTAGAAGTTGGAGATGCTGTTACGGTATTGCCTTCTCAAACAAAATCTACTATAAAAACCATTAACTTTTTTGATAAAGAGTTTGCTAAAGCAAAAAATGGAAGTTCAGTTACAATTACATTAGAAGACAATGTAAATGTAAGTAGAGGAGATATGTTGGTAAAAGTTTCTGAAGAACCAACAATTACCAAAGAGTTAAATGCAACTATTTGTTGGATGGATAAAGAACCTTTACAAGCATCTCAAAAATACTTTATAAAACATGGTGTTAACGATGCGCAAGCAAAAATAACACAGTTGTCTAGTATTATAAAAACAGATTTTTCAGGAAAAATAGACAATCCATCAGAATTAGAGCTAAACCAAATAGGAGATATTCAATTAAAATTAAGTAAACCATTATTGGTAGATCCTTTTAATAAAAACAAATCTAATGGTTCGTTTATCTTAATTAACCCAAAGACAAATAATACAGTTGGTGTCGGTTTTATCCGATAATAAAAAGAATAATTATGCAAAGTTTTAGAACCGAAATAGAAAATCCAGTTGTAGAAAAAGACATTCTAGAATTAGAGAGAAAAATTCAGCTTTTTAAAGAAGGAAAAATAGATGAAGAACGTTTTAGAAGTCTACGTTTAGCAAGAGGAGTTTATGGGCAACGCCAATTTGGTGTACAAATGATTCGTATAAAATTACCTTATGGTAAAGTTACAAGCGAGCAGTTACATAGAATTTCTAATGTTTCAGATGAATATTCTCGTGGAAGATTGCATATAACAACAAGACAAGATATTCAAATACATCATGTAAGTTTAGATAGAACTCCAGAATTGTGGGCACAACTAGAAAAAGATGATATTACTCTACGTGAAGCTTGTGGTAATGCTGTAAGAAATATTACTGCATCAGAAACTGCAGGAATAGACGTTAACGAACCTTTTGATGTTTCTCCTTATGCAGATGCAACTTTTCAGTTTTTCTTAAGAAACCCAATTTGTCAAGAAATGGGACGTAAATTTAAAATGTCTTTTTCTGGGACAGATGATGATACTGCAATTAGTTTTATACATGATTTAGGTTTTATTGCAAAAGTTAAAATAGAAAACGGAATAACTAAAAAAGGATTTAAAGTTTTATTAGGTGGTGGTTTAGGGTCGCAACCAAGACATGCAGATGTTATTTATGATTTTTTAGAGGAAGATGTTTTAATACCAACAATAGAAGGAGTTTTAAGAATTTTTGATCGTTTTGGGGAGCGAGCAAAAAGAGCAAAAGCTAGATTAAAATTTCTAGTAAAAGATTTAGGTGTTGAAGCTTTTTTAGAATTAGTTTCAAAAGAAATTAATGCTTTAGAAAATAAAACTTTTAAGATAGATACATCTGCATTTGAACAACCAATTTCTTTTCAGGAAGTAACTATTCCTTCAGTAAAAATAGAAGATGAAATTGCTTATAACAAATGGAAAGAAACAAATGTTATAGCACAAAAACAAGATGGTTTGTTTGCTATTGGAATTAAAGTTCATTTAGGAGATTTTTACACACCAAAAGCAAGGTTATTAGCAGATTTAGTAAAAAAATATGCAGCAAATGAAATCCGTTTAACGTTACGCCAGAATATTTTAATTCGTCATATTAGAGAAGAATTATTACCGTTTTTTTATCTAGAACTTCAAAAATTAGGTTTTGCAAATGCAGGTTATAATTCTACTGCAGATATTACTGCTTGTCCAGGTACAGATACGTGTAATTTAGGTATTTCTAGTAGTACAGGAATTGCTGTTGTTTTAGAAAAAGTTTTAGAAGAAGAGTATCCTAAATATTTAAACAATAAAGAAATTGCTATAAAAATTAGTGGTTGTATGAATGCTTGTGGGCAACATAATATGGCACATATTGGTTTCCAAGGAATGTCTATAAAAGTGAGCAATTTACAAGCACCTGCATTACAAATTTTAATTGGTGGAGGTATTTTAGGAAACGGAAAAGGACGTTTTTCTGATAAATTAGTAAAAATACCAAGTAAAAGAGGACCAGAATCTTTACGTATTTTATTAGATGATATTGAGAAAAATCAACAAGAAAATGAAACCTTTTTAGAATATTATGATAGACAAGGAAAAATATATTTTTACGATTTATTAAAAGGACTATCTGATACAACCAATTTAGAA